>CAMYZK010000022.1 GCA_947303825.1 uncultured Prevotella sp.
TTTCTTTAGCAGGGTGATGAGGTCGGCGGTAAAGCGTCGCTGTCCTTCATGGCTAAGGGGATAGGTAGTAGTATAGTCTACCGTAGTACCTCCAACGGCCCACTTCGACGGGTAGCCCATCTCGACTATCTGTATGGCCTTACCGTATTTCCCGTCGGCCAGGGCCTTGAGAGCCTTCTCCAGCTGGTCGAACTTTCCATGGAAGTAAGAATAATATGAAAGCCCAATGATGTCGTAGTCGATGGAAGCCGAGCGCAGGCGGTTGTAATAGTCTGTAAGCACTCCTGTGTTTGGCACTCGCTCGCTGTGGATGATAATCTTCGCACGGGGGCACTCTTCCCGGCATGCCTGTGTTGCCTTGCGCAACAGTCCGAAGAAGCGGTCCCAGTTGGCTTGAGGGCTGTTAGAGTAGCAACGGTTCGTGTTGTTACTGCCCACGGCAGCTTTGGTGCCCCAGAGCATGCCGTAGCTTATCTCGTTGCCTGTCTGTATGAAGTCGGGCGACGCCCCTGCCGCCTTGAGCTGCCGCAGGCAGTCGCGTGTGTACTCATACACCTTGTTCGGCAGCTGTGTCTCACTGATTTGTGCCCACGATGCTGGTGTCCACTGTGCTCCCGGGTCGGCCCATGTGTCGCTGTAGTGGAAGTCAAGCATAAAGAGCAGGCCCGCGGCCTTGATGCGCTTTCCCAACGAAACGACATAGCTCAAGTCTTGAACAACCGACTTAGAGTCGTCGCTCTTTGAGGGGTCTACATGCAGCCTTACTCGCATGGTGTTGAGACCCTGCTGCTTCATAAACACAAGAACATCGGATATAGCATTACCGTCAACGTCTTTGTATTGAGCTTTCTGCTGTTCATATTTAGTAAGCAGAGAGATGTCGCCCCCCACGAAGTGCTGCCCCATGGGTACACTAAGCGTCACGCTGTCGACGGCAGCTGTTGGTATACCGTTAAAGGAAGTTCCGCTGAAAGTCAGTTCGCTAGCCGTGCTGGTGTTGTTGCCCTGACAAACATAGAATGTCTGCGCCTTTGCCGAACTCGATACGCATAGCACTACACATAGCACTATGCTAAATGATAAATGATAAATGATAAATGATAGATAGCGTCTGTTCATATAAATAGATGAAAGATGATAGATGAAAGATATGATTACTCTGCTGCGGTTGCCGTTCGACTCTGCCACTTAAAAGCGCGGTAGCAAATTCTTAACTCTTAACTCTCAACTCTTCGCTCGGCTTCGCCGCTTCGCTCTGCGAAGAACTCTTAACTCAAAACTACCACCTGTCCCTGGTCTGTATGTCGTCGGCCCAGCGATGGTCTTTGGGGAAGGGCTGTCCGTTCCATGCCTTCACCTGCGTCCAGGGCTGAGCCTCAGAGGTCCAGAAGTCATGGGTAGCAGGCAGTCCTAGCGGCATCAGCGACAGGCTGGTCATGTAGAGCGAGCCGTTGTTGGTGTACCAGTCGGCCACGTCGGGCTGCGAGCCACAGAAGCCAATGGTAAGGAATCCTTCATCGTTGTAGTTCTGCTGCTGGTCATACATGCGGTGCATGACGGCAGTAAGAGCGGCACGCACCTGTCCGTTGGTGAGCTCCTTGGGCATCTTCTGCTGCCAGGCAAGCATTGCCAGCGGCTGTAGGGTAGCCATGCGGTAGGGCATGCTACGTCCGAAGACGGGGAAGGTGCCCTCTGGCGAGATGAACCGCTCAAGGATGATGCTGAACTTCTGCGCCCGTTTCAAGGCTCGGTCATAGTACTTCTTGTACTCCAGGCGGGTGTTGGCCTTGGCGTCAATCATGTTCTGCAGCGTCTCAAGATACATTGCATGAAAGACGTAGCTGGAGTAGTAGTCGAAAGCAAAGACAGGCCCGTCGGCATACCAGCCGTCGCCCACATACCACTCCTCCACCTTACGTATGGTGGTCATCACACGGTAGTCGTCGTACTCACCCAGTCCTGCTGCCTTGGCAATGAAGCTCTCTATGATGCTGGAGAAGAGGAACCAGTTGGTGTATGGCGGCTCTATCCTGCGCAGCTTCTTGAACTCCTCAATGTACCGCTGCTTAGTGGTGTTGTCGAGGGGAACCCAGAGGGCATCGTATGCCCTGACAAACGACTCGGCGATGTAAGCGGCATCAACAAGGTTCTGCCCCGAGACACCCCAGCACAGGTAGTCGGGGCTCTGCGGGTCTACGCTGTTCTTGTAGGAGGCCAGTGCCCACTGTCGCAGCTGGCGAATCTGTTCCAGCTCCTTCGTTTCGGCGGGTGAACCGCCGAACACGCTGTCGGGGAGGGCGAGCCAGGGGGCAATGCCGGCCATAAGGCGTCCGAAGGTCTCCATATAGACCACCTTGCGGTTGCGGTTGTCGAACGAGGGTGAGAACTCTGTCTTCATGTTTTTCTGAAGCTCTCCCTTGGCCATGTTCTCAAGCACGGGCTGTGCCATGCGCCAGGCCTGCTGGCACCAGTACTCACGGTCGGAGATGGTCTTCACCTGCTTTTTCTTGGCAGCCGAGGCTGTTATGGCCATCAGTACTGAAACGACGATGATAAGTGTTTTCTTCATAGTGTATCAAGTATAATTCGTTTAATTCGAGTAATTCGTTAGTGGCTCTGCCCGCCATCTGTCTCTATCACCAGGTTGCGTGCACCTTGTAGCACGCTGATGCGGCTTGTCTGTGCCCCGATGCCGGTGCAGAGCAAGGCCATCACAATCAGGGAAGCTATCTTCTTCATCTTACAACAGTCTTTTTCCCGTTATGAATATATACCCCTTTGTGTAATGCTGCTCCAGCCACCCTTCGTCCAGCCATGTCGTAGGTGCCCTGAGCTGTTGCGTGGGGAGTGTCGCTTTCTGTCAGGTCAATCCCATCGGTAAGCGCAGAGAAGCTGAACACGCGATTCATCATCTGCATGAGGTGCATGAGCTGTAAGGCCTTGAGTGGAGTGTCGTGCATCACAATGTCGTCTACCAGAACATTGGGCGAGCCCCAGAAGGAGCCATAGCCCAGGTAAAGTGTCGGACAAGAGGTGATAAAGTCTACTATGCGTGAGTAGTCGAAGTCGGCTCTCTTTGCAATGCTGTTGCCGTTTAGTGTACCCTGGAAGACATCGGTACTGGCTTTTTTCTTTCCATCGACATAGAAAGTGATACCCCCCGACGTAGAAGTGGCTGTACGCTGGAACACTACCGAGAACAGGTGCCACTGTCCTACAGACAGATCTTTCACCGTTACCTTGTCGGGATAGTTAACATCGAGATAGTTGCCTTCGCCATCGTTATAGCCAGCATACATGTTGCCTGTGACATAGAGCCTGGCCTTCTCGTCGGTAAAGGCGAAGAGTGCGTCCCACAGGTTTTCATCGGCCCTCTGTACCCAGAAAGAAATGGTGGCACCGTCGGCCAGTTCTTTGCCGTAGAAGGGATTGGGCATGGAGACGTAGCTCTCCCTGGTCTTCGGACCACTGAAGAGGTGGACTACGGCCCCGTTTCGCATGTTGTCGCCATCGAGCAGCTCAGGCTCTTTCGACGTGCCGTTCTGCCTCAGCTGTGCCACGTCGGCCGGGTTGAATGTGTTTTGCAGGCTACCGTTGTCAAAGCCGTAGTGCGCCAGCAGGCCTGTCTGCCAGTCATCGGCGGGCATGGAGTTGCTTTCCGACATGGCCTTCACGGTGTAGTCCTGTTTCCACAGCCAGTCGGTAGCTGTGAGCTGTGCCGTCAGCGTCACCTCGGTGTCTTCCTGCAGCCCAGTAGGATTATAGCGACCGTAGTTGCTGATAACCTCTGGCAGGCTGCTTGTCCATGAGAGCTGCACATTGGGGTCGCCCATCGACATGCTTGCAAGGTCAATGTTCTGTTTCACCTGCAGTCCGTTGCTAACAGGCACCGTCTGGTTGTTCACATGCCATGCCAGGGCATATTTCGGCATCATCTTGTATGCCCACAGCCCTACACCGGTAGTCGATGAGGCGGTGATGGCCAGCGCATGCAGGCTCTTCTCGTCCATGGTCTGCTCCACCGCCACGCCGTGATACTTCACTCCGGCAAGCGTTAGGGTGACGTATGCCTTTCCTGCCTCGTCGACAGCCCATGAGCCAGTGCGGTCGCCAGTCACCTTACCGTCTTCCAAGAGTGTTACGGTGACGGGTTCCACCTGCTCCAGGTTCTGGTGGTCGTTGGCAAACTTGTGTATCAGCATGCTGTAGGTGCCAGCCAGCTGCTGTGTGGTGAAAGGCATGGTGGAAGCGATGTCTGCATCGTCGGTGGCGTCGCCGTTATACTCAAAGGGTGATGCCACCAGCCATCCCTTGTTGTTCACGAAGACCTGGTGCACCCTTACCTGGTGCCCTTCGTCGTGCGTCTTGCTGTCGTTGCAGAAACGGGTGTGGTAAACCAGGTATGTCCTTCCGTCGGGAGCGGCGATGATGCTGTTATGCCCCTGAGCGCGCTCCCCCTGCGGCATAAACCCCCAGTGGCTGTAAGGCCCCAGCAGCTTCTGTCCGCGCGCAGTGGCCTTAGGCCCGAAGTTCAGAGAATAGCTGGTAAAGACAGCGTTGCGGTTGCCCGGGTCCAGATAGGGGCCGTCGGGTTTCTCCGAGCGGAAGACACGCATCTCGTAGCCTCCGCTCTGCTCCAGTCCGCCATAGCTCAAAAACAGATAGTAATAGTCGCCTATGTGCTCTATATATGCCCCTTCGCCCGACACATAGTGGCCGCCTGCAATCTTCTTTCCGAAGTAGGGGTCGGTGGTGATGTCGTCGCCACTGCCCACCTGCTTGTAGGTGACGTCGTAGTCGCGCAGCCCCGTCTCCTCGTCGAGCTGCAGCATCCAGATGCCTCCACTCCACGAGCCGTAGGCCATCCAGAGGTTTCCCTCCTCGTCGTAGAACACGCAGGGATCAATATTGTTAGGGTAGCGGTTGCCCCAGGCATTGCCTGTATTGTAGCGTGAGGGCAGCGATGTCTGTGTTCCTATCACCAGCTCCAGGTCGGTGTCTTTCCACGTGTGCTGAGTGTCATAGAAACCACTGATGACCACTGGAGCCTGATATGCCCACGGCCCGGTAATCTTGTCGGCCGTGAGCAGCACAATGCTGGAGTGCCATTTGTCGCCGTTGATGCTCATGTACATGCACCACTTCTTCATCACAGGGTTCCACACCACGTCGGGAGCCCACATATTGCCGTCAACAGAGTACGACGCATCGGTGCGGGCGGCCCACTCCACTGCGTTGAACTGCGGGAAATCGACCATCACCCCGCCTTTCTTCACCTGTTTGACCTGCGGAGTGGAGAAAGCAGCCGTGTTTGAGGCGTTGGTGCTCGTTCCTGCCTGCCAGCGCGGGTTGGCTGTAGTCCAGTTCTGAAGGTCGGTGGTGTAGGCTCCGCTCTTATGCGAACCGAAGATGTAGTACCTGTTTGTTGTTATTGAGTCGTAGACCACAGAGGGGTCGTGCACGCTGACTCGCTTCTTTGTGGTGGTCTTGTATATCGACTTTGCCTCTTGCGTGGAAAGCTCTGTCTGTGCGTTACAAAGCATTCCGATGCTTACCAGCAGTGCTGTTCCAATTATCTTTTTCCTCATTATTTATAATGTATAAATCTTTTTAACTCGCAGTATGCAGAAAATGAACAAAATCTTAGTTCTTTCTGTATTCCGAAGGAGTGATGCCCATGGTCTTCTTGAAACAGCGGCTGAAGTACTTCGGGTCGGAGAATCCGCAGCGGTAGGCCACCTCCGACACGATATAGTTTCCTTCGTCAAGCATCAGGCATGCCTTCTTTATCCTGGCCTCGCGCATGAAGTCGTTTGGTGTGAGCCCCACCAGTTGTTTCAGCTTGCGCTGCAGCACCGAGCGGCTCACATTGCATGCATCGGCCATCTGGTTTATGTCGGCATCGCTGTTTGGTATGTTCCTCTCTACAAAGTCGAGCACCTGCTGCATAAACGGGTCTATGGGTTTGCCGTCGCCGCTGGCAGAGCTGCGTACAGCCGTGGTTGGCGGCAGTGCTGCACCGTCGCCGCCGTCCACACTCTGCTGATGCTTTTCGAGTAAGTCGAGATAGTTTTTCAGAGCCGTCTGCTGACTTTCCTTAATGCGTCTTATATAGAAATAGACAAAGACGGCTCCTGCCAGGAGTGCCAGCACCAGCAGTACCAGTAGCACCTTGGCCAGCGTGGTCTCCCAGAACATGGGTACCACGACAAGGGTTAAGGTGCGTATGTTGTCAGTCCATAGCCCCTCGGCATTGGTAGAGCGCAGCGACAGGTGGTAAGTGCCTGGACGCAGGTCGAGCAGTGTGATAGAGTTGTTGGTACCTATATTGTTCCACCCCGTCGAGTCGGCATCCAGCCTGAACTGGTATCTTATTGACTTGGGGTCGGTATAGTCGAGAGCAGCAAAGTGAATGGTGACATTACGTTCGTTGGGCTGTAGCACCAACGAGTCGAGATACTCCACAGCGAGCATCTTGGGCTGGTTCTGTTTTGTTATGCATGTAAGCAACAGCGGTGGATTGTAGCTGCTGCGGTGAGCCATTCCTTCTGGCAGGAAGAAAGCATTCTCGGTGGTGCCTATCAGCCACCGTCCGTCTTCCAACAGCAGAGGCCTGGCCTCGCTGAACTGATAGGGATGTCGGAAGAACAGATGCCCCAGTCCCTCAAAGGTTTGGTCGTAAATATTGAGGTTTACCAACTGTCTGTCACCAACTACCAGCAGCCTTTCGCCTCTGCCCAGTGCCATGGCTGTTATCATGTCGGTAGGCAACAGGTTGGAGTCGGTGTTGTATCGTTTGAACGACAGTGTGTCGGCCAGCAAGTTGCGCGATGTAACCTCGCAGATGCCGTCGGTCTCAGTGCTTACGAAGATATTGCCGGAGGGCATCTGCACAATATCCATGGTGGCATTACAGTAGAGGCTTGAAGGCCGGCGGGGATCACGAGAGTGACGCCTGAAGCGCATGCTGGTGGCGGTAGCCTCGAGCTTTCCCACCACTATACCGTCGGTGGTGGCACACATCAGTATGCCGTCGGTGGTGATGTGCAGACGGCGCACCTTGGGGCATTTGTCGTATGGATAGCCGGGCAGCGAGTCGGCCACTACAGGGGCAGCTGCCGAGGGCTTGTCTATGCAGAAGATTCCCGTACCCAACGTAGCCACCCACAGTCGCCCCATAGGGTCTTCCTGCATGTCGTAGATATTGGCATTCTTAAGCTCATCCAAATGTTCTAACGAGAATCGCCCCGGAGTGCTCTCCCTGAGTCGGAACAATCCGTCGGGCTTGCTGCCCAGCCATATCTGACCGTCACTGGTCTGAACGACAGAGTAAACAGAATGGCCGAAGGAGCAATAAGCCTTCGTCAGCATGCCCTGCGGAGAGAGGTAGCCCAGCAGTTCGCCTTTCTTGTCTAGCACACGTACAGTGCCATCGGCTTTTGTGGTTACCCAGATACGTCCCTGGAGGTCTTCATACAGGCATCCTATCATTGCCGGCTTCTCCATAGGCAGCGGTTGTATGGGAGAGTCGGTACGTATGAAGCAGTAGAGCACGTCGTGCTCCACGCGCCAGTGCAGGCCCTGTGGGTCTGTATACTCCAGGGCACTGCCTTCCTTCTTGCCACGCATGGTGTTGTTGTTCTTTGCCTCTTCGGCCTCTTTCAGCTCTTTCTCCGTAGTGACGTCATAGAAACGGTATTGGCTGATGTCGAAACGGAAGATGCCATCGTCAGTGCGGCAGAAGAAGTCGCCACGGTCGGATGCCCAGATGTCACGTATGCGGTCACTGCTCATAGAGCATCCACCGGCAAGAGGCTTGAGTCTTACAAACTCGTAGCCGTCAAAGCGATAGAGGCCATTCCAGGTGGAGAGCCACAGCAGCCCACTGCGGTCTTGCAGTATTTGGGTGACATGGCCCTCAAGGGCACTGTTCATAGCATCATACCTCTGCAGCTCGAACAACTCCTGACTCCGCATGGGAACAACGGAAAGAAGTAGAGATATGACAGCTGCTAACTTCGTCTTCATTTTTGACTGTTTAAGTATCTGGCTGCAAATTTAATAAATTTCAGATAATTAAACGGAGTCAAAAAGTTAAATGGAGTTAACAAGGTTATCTTTGCTCGTCGGGATGCATGCCGTAGTACACGCGTAGCGGCGTGGAGCTCACCTTGATGAAGCCTTTGGCCTCGTCGGCAGTCCATCCGGTCTGTGTCTCTCCGTACTCGCCCAGCTTCGACTTGGTGAGGTCGTTGGGGGAGTCGATGCCCACCGTCTCGAAGCCGTAGGGACGCAGCTTGAGGATGGCGGTGCCTGTGACATTGCGCTGACTGCTGGTAAGCATGGCCTCGATGTCGGGCATCACCGGCTCCAGATACTGGCTCTCGTGCAAGAACATGCCGTACCAGTTGGCCACCTGGTCTTTCCAGTACTGCTGCCACTTGGAGAGCGTAGACTTCTCCAGCAGGCGGTGTGCCTCGATGATGAGCTTCGGTGCTGCAGCCTCGAATCCCACACGGCCCTTGATGCCGATGATGGTGTCGCCGACGTTAGCGTCGCGGCCTATGGCGTATGAGGCACCTATCTCCTCTATCTTCTGTATGGCCTTCACACGGTCGTCAAACTTCTCGCCGTTCACACCAACTATCTCGCCCTTGTCAAACTCTATCTTCAGCAGCGACTCCTGACTCTGGGCAGTGACATGCTTGAGGTAAGCCTCTTCGGGCAGTCCCTGGGTGGGGTTGAGCAGCTCTCCACCGCAGATGCTGGTACCCCAGATGCCCACGTTGTACGAGTACTTAAGCTTGGTGAAGTCGGCAAAGAACCCGTGGTCGTTAAGGTAGTCTACCTCCTCCTTGCGGGTGAGCTTCTTGTCGCGTGTCAGTGTGATAATCTCTACGCCGGGAGCCATGACGAGGAAGGTCATGTCGAAACGTATCTGGTCGTTGCCCGCACCTGTAGAGCCGTGGGCAATGGCGTCGGCACCTATCTCGCGGGCATAGCGTGCTATGGCGATGGCCTGGAAGATGCGTTCGCTGCTCACCGAGATGGGGTAGCAGTTGTTGCGCAGCACATTGCCGAAGATCATGTATTTGAGCGACTTCTCGTAGTACTCATGGGTGACGTCGAGCGTGACATACTTCACTGCGCCCAGCTTGTAGGCGTTCTCCTCGTTGGTCGTCAGCTGCTCAGCACTGAAGCCACCGGTGTTGGCGCAGGCTGCATAGACATCATATCCCTTTTCTTTTGCGAGATACATCACGGTATAGGATGTATCGAGTCCGCCACTGAAGGCGACGACAACTTTTTTCTTTTCCATATCTTCAATTCTTAATCTAGTTCGTCTATTGTTCGTCCAGTTCCTGTAGGCGTTTGATGCGCGACAACACCTCGTCGGGAATCTTTGCCGGCAGATGCTCCGTTGGGTCGTAAAGCATGGCCGTACAGATGCAGTACTTACGACCTGTGCGGTGCAGCACGTCGACATTGCAGCATCCCTCGCATCCACGCCAGAAAGCCTCGTCGTCGGTCAGGTCGGCAAAGGTGACGGGCTGGTAGCCTAGCTGTGTGTTCATGGCCATCACTGCTGCTCCGCTGGTGAGCGAGAATATCTTGGCGTGGGGCCAGCGTGTGCGTGCCAAGGTGAAGGTCATGTCTTTGATGCGCTTTGCCACGTGGTGTCCACGGAAGTCGGGGTGTACAATGAGTCCCGAGGTGGTGACATATTGCTGGTTCTCCCATGTCTCTATGTAGCTGAAGCCGGCAAAGACGCCGTCCTTTGTCAGAGCTATGACGGCCTTGGCCTCGCTCATCTTCTTTGCCAGATACTCGTGGGTACGCTTGGCAATGCCTGTTCCGCGCACCTTGGCTGCCTCGGCGATGGTGTCGAGAATGGTGTCTACATACTTCTCGTGCTCTGGCCCTGCCACAAGCACTTCTATCTCTTCTTGTTCCATTACTTTTTTACTGCTTACTTCATGTTTGGTACTACCTTGCTCAGGGAGTCTATCACTGCCTCATTGTCCGATTCTTCCTTTACCACTATAAAGATGGTGTCGTCGCCGGCAATGGTGCCTAGAATATGTGGTGACTCGCTGCGGTCTATGTTGAACGCTATGGCACTGGCATATCCTGGCCGTGTCTTTATCACTCCCATGTTGCCAGAGAAGCTGATGCTCAAGAATCCGGGTATCTCCATCATCTCACGTATGCTGCTGGCGGTGCTCACGCGTTTGTACATGGTCTCGTTGGGCAGTACGTAGATGTAGTTGCCGCCAAGGGTAGAGGCCTTGGCCACCTTGAGCTGCTTAAGGTCGCGGCTCAGTGTGGCCTGCGTCATGTTGAACCCCTCCTTATGCAGTGCAGCCATCAGCTCCTCCTGACTGCCCAGCTGCTGACTGGAAATGATGAGGCGTATGGCTTCCAGTCGTTTGTTTTTAATCTTCATTGCTCTCTCGTTGTTGTATAAATATGCATTTCGGGGTGCAAAAGTAATCATATTTTTGCATATATGCAAGGATTTGTGAATATTTTTTCATCTTAATATTCACTATTTTTGCAACATCGCTCGTTCTTGCTTAGGCAAGCGACCTTAGGGCCGAGCGAAGAGCGAACTGCCGACCACTGGTGCGATAGCATCGGCAGTATTCCCTCATACGTGTCTTTACTGCTGAAATAGTCAGCAAGCCAGGGTGAATACTTGTCAATCTTTACCATAGAAGGCCGGGTGCGGAATGTTTGTACCGTTATTATCCAGCTGTCTTTCTTGGTTGGCAAGGCATCTTTGTAGCGTGTCCAACCTTCGGCTAGTGGAGTGTTTATGGGCTTTTCCATAGATTTCTATTATCATTTTGTCACATTTGTCACTTTGTCACTTTGTCACATTAGCTATGTTTTTGTGTTCTTACCCGCGATGTTACAACTATATTACAAGGCATCAATTAAACACATTTTATCGGGGGATTTTTTGTGGAAAAATTCTGCGCAGATGAAAACAGCGCTTATCGTTAATCGTTAAGTTAAAACGAAACAAAACGAGAAATTCCTGCAGCCCATGTACGAGCAGCTCGGCGGAATATTCGTAATATTGTCGAATACAAACCGCAAGGCAAAGGTGAAGGTCAAGTCGGCCTTCGCTTTGGGGCTGGTTGTCGGCAATATCTACAACCGTTTCATTCGCGATGGCGTCAGCTTCAACCTCATGGTGGTTGACGTCGAGAGCTTGACCGTGGAACTCAGTGTGGCAAAAGCCGACTGTGCAAATGCCCTGAAAGTGATTTGGAGAAACGGGAAATTAACGATTAACGATTAACGATAAGCCCCCATTTTGGGGGCTTTTACCCATGATACCCCCATGATTTTGCAGGGAAATGGTCTCGTTTTTAATAAATATTTAATGCTACCACGGAGGGCAAAACGTAGATAGTAGATTCGTAGATTTGAGAATAACATTTAATCAATTTTACACGACAAAAGCCCCCGACTTCGGGGGCTTTTGGCCTAATCCTCTTCGCAATTATCCTCTGGCAGGAAAAACAATCCCATTATCCATTCGCAAAAATCATTGTCAAAAAAGGGACCACTTTCAAATAACCAAAAATTTCCTCCGAAGTCCACTTCAATAGGCTTTCCCAATCCCTTGTCATCGACATCGCATCCTATGGAAGGCCTTTCATTGCACCATTTTTGGACATCAGCGGCTGCCACGGTCTCCGGTTGGGCATTGGGATCGGTCACGTTCGCCCAGCCATTGGCCCAATCGCCACCCTCGGCAGCGTGGAACAGATAGGCGGCGGTAGCCACGACCTTCAGCTGATAGCTGTCCTGCGCGGAAGCCTGTGTCTTGGGCGTCAGCTGTGCCCACACACCGATACGGGCGGGCAGCGTGGTGGTTGTCCATGTCTTCTTCCACTCAGTGGTGGTCATCCGCTCGCTGGCCTGTTGGCCCTTCGCGTCGAGGTAGTGAACGGTGACGTCGGCCACCTTCAGCACATCCTCAGACACCAGCACATGGCAGAGGGCCTCCATCGAATCCTTCTTTTCATCATCCTTGTCGTCGTCGTCGCCACAGGCACTCAGTACCCCTGCCGTAAGGCCGCAGAGAAGGATGGATACTAATAACAAAGTTTTATTTACCATTTATATAACAAAGATTTATATCATATCCAAATAGATTCATAATCCACTCACAAAGGGAATTTTTATTTGCTCCCGAATAGATGCACAATCCCTGCTTGTCTACCTCGAAGCGAACTTTGGGCACATTGTTGCACCATTCGGCGACTTTGTCGGCCTTCACCTCTTCGGCAGCGGTAGAAGGATTGCCTTCGGTGTGACCTTCGACCCATTCGCCACCCTTTGCAGAGTTGAATATATAGCCGGCGGTGGTCACGACCTTTAGCTGATAGCTGTCTTGCGAGGAAGCAGCATCTGTCTTGGGCGTCAGCTGTGCCCACACACCGATACTGGCGGGCAGCGTGGTGGTCTTCCATGATTTTTTCCACTCAGGGGTGTTCATCGGCTCAGTGACCTCCTGGCCCTTCGCATCGAGATAGTGAACGGTGACGTCGGCCACCTTCAGCACATCCTCAGACACCATCAAATGGCAGAGGGCCTCCATCGAGTCCTGCTTTTCATCAGCCTGCTTTTCTTCAGCCTTATCGTCGTCGTCGCCGCAGGCACTCAGTACCCCAGCTGTAAGGCCGCAGAAAAGGATGGCAGCCAGCATCCATAATGCCTTTTTCTTTTTCATTGTGTTTGATTATTTTTATGTATTGTTATTTCTGGATTCTCTTCTGCCCGCTTCGGCTGATGCTGATGCCCTTGGCGTTGTCATCCTGCCTGACGCCCTGCAGCGAATACCACTCGTCATAGACAGGCGAGGAGGAATCGGCCGACTTGATGCCCGTTGTCACGCCATTGGGAACAATGGAGAAACGGACGATGAGGGGATAGTGGTCGCCTAAGGGCTTGCCGTCAATGTCGATGTAGTCGGTCTTGTCAACCTCGGCGCTTGTGGGGGTGATGGCCATAGAGGCTGCCGTGGGGTTGATGTAGAGCACCTTGTCGAGCGTTTCGTCATCGAGCGGCTCGCTGCCCAGCTCGGGATAGACGCCGCCCCACTGCTTCTCTACCCAGGCATCGCCCACGGTGGCAAGGCCGGTGGCCTGGATGGCGTCGATGAAGGCGGCCTTGAAGGCGTCGCGGTAGTAATAGCTGTTCATGTCGCCCACCACGACGACGGGACGGTCGTCGAGGCGCTCCATGATGTGTTGGCGCAGCTGCTCCCACTGCGAGAGACGTGTCTCGCGGTCCTTCGCCTCGTTGCCCAGTCGCACATCGCGCGGGTCACTGGCATCCATGTGCATGTTGTAGACCACCACCTCGGTGCCGTCCTGCAGGGTAATCTCATGGCGGCGGAAGCCCTTAGTGATGAGGTCGTCGCCGGCATGGCTGAACTTACCGAAGTTGCGGTTCCAGGGTACGCGCTCGTAGTCCGTGGACTGGCACTGGCGTTTCCATGCCGTGTTCAGGCCGTCGCACTTCAACTTGAAGTTGTGGGGATGAATGTAGTCCTGATCCTTCAGGTCCACGAGGTCAATGCCGCCCGTCCATTCGTCGTGTTCGTAGCCAAGGAAGAGGCACGACCAGATGGCCAGTCGGTAGTTGAAGTTCTCCTGCATAGCCACAATGTCGCAGTCCTTGGCGGCCATGTAGAGGCTGATGGCCTCGCTGCCCAATAGCTTGGGCCCGTTTTCATTCACATTGAAAAACAGAATTTTGCCGGGCAGACCGTCGACGTTGAGGGTCATGACGCTGAATGAGCCGTTGTCGCTCTGTGCCATTGCCGGCGTTGTGGCGGCCATGGTCATTGCGGTGATGACGGATAGGAATATATGCTGTTTCATAGTCTTTTTCAATTTTTTAATTCTTCAATCTTTCAATTCTTCAACTCTTCAATTTTTCAATTCTTCAATTCTTTTGTCTTTTCCTTCAGCCAGTTCTCCATGAAGAACAGGTAGTAGTCGGGCGTGCCGGGGAGCGGATGCTTCTGCTTCAGCTCCTGCGGGGCAGAGGTGGGCCGTGCCTCGGACTCCTCCGTGAGGTAGGCGTAGAGCTCGGCTATCTCCTGCAAGGACAGGCCGCTGTCCTCGGCCATCTGCACCACCTCGACTGCCGTGAGGTTGAATGGCTCCAGTATGTTGTTGAGCTTTGCAATCAGCTCGAAGAGGCCGCCGCCACCTTCGCCGCCCTCACCGTTCAGGCGCTCACGAATGATGGCCTTGACGTCGATGCCCATCTTCTCGAGCTTCTTGATGATCTGCATGACGGAGAAGTCCTTGACGAGGTCGGAATAGTGGGTGTTGAGCTCGCCGTCGTAGTAGAGCACCGGCAGGGCCGCCAGCATGGAGATGAGGTTGAGGACGTAGACCGCGCCACCACCCAAGATGTGGCTCTCGGCATTGACTACGAAGTTGGTCTGCAGATGCGTCTTCTCGGGAATGATGCTCTTATCGAAGAGGGGGCTGCTGTCGCCGAGGTCTTCATAGTAGTAGTTGGCAAGGAAGTCGGCGAAGCATCGGCAGCTGCTCACCGGCACGACGTTGTCCTTTAAGACGTTGAACACGAAGTAGTTCTGCAGGGTGTCGGGCTCCCAGTCGTTTTCCAGCGCCACCTTCTTCATGGCGTTCTTCAGCTTCTTGGACAGCTGCGAATCGGAGCGGTAGAGGGTGTCCTTCACGACCTCGGCCAAAGTCAAGCCCTTGAATACATCAATGAGTTGCTGCGTGCTGTACTGTCCGCTGTGGAACCACTCCTCGAAATGGGAGCCCACGGGCTCGTTCAGCAAGCTGGGGATGTCGATGTCGAGACCAGCATTGCGATTGTAGGAGTCGAGAATGACGATGGAGGCTATCACATTCATGGTGGAGTCGTCCTTCCTATTGACATACTCGGAGAAGGCATCACGCAGGTCGAAGGGGAAACCACCCACGATGGTCTTGTCGAAGCTGATCTCGTCCTTGTAATACATGTCGCGCACTTTCTGCGTGGCAATGGCATCGTAGCCGCCGGAGGAATAGCCCGTGTTGACAAGGAAGCGGCCCTGGCTGATGCCCCTCGCGTCGAGCAGCTTGCGGGCCGCCAAGAGACAGTCGATGCTGGCCTGGCCATTGGCGGTGCCATAGCAGTAATACTGGCCGAGGCCCTCGGTGAGACCGAAACCGTAGAAATCGCTGGCCACTACAATGTAGTTGGGGCGCAGGGGATTGGCAATGGCAAGGTCTTCGCCCAGGGCATAGCCCCGAGTGGGGATGTCGTTGTAGCCAAGCTGCGTGTAGCGGTTGTAGAGGATGATGCCGTCGATGGGCTGCTCACCCGAATAGAGGTCGGCTGGAATGGCCACATAGCCGCTCAACTCTACTGGGTTGCCCTCGAGGTCGGTCGAGGGGTAGGCAATGTCGATGCGGTGGACAGGACGGCTGTAGAGCTGGAGGCCCTCGTAGCCAAAATGCCACACCGTGTCGGTTTCGTTAATCACTCGCACGCCATCGACAGGCGCCTGGGCATTGGCTGTTGCCATACTGGCTATCGCCATCAGCAGTGCCATCTTCAAACGTTTCGTTGCGTTTCTTTTCATAACTATGAATTTTTGTTGTGAATA
>CAMYZK010000023.1 GCA_947303825.1 uncultured Prevotella sp.
GCACGGCAGTGGTGTGGAGTGCCGGCTCGTAGAGCTGCTCCCAGTTGGCCTGTGCACCATGAGAAACGCCCCCGCCCTTGTTGCCCTTGTCAAAGGGGTTGTAGTTGGGATTATACTGCACACGCGGCATCTGCACCGCATCGTGCTGCTGGTCGAAGACGGGGATGTCGGGTCTCCCTTCTGTGTCGAAGTCTATCGACGGAATATCGCAGAAGCGCCCCAGGGCATCCTTGACAGAGGCAGACAGGAGGTGGAAGATGTCTTGCTCGTACTCAAACTTTATCTCCGTCTTTGTAGGATGAATGTTCACGTCGATGCTGGCAGGAGGCACCTCGAAATAAATGAAGTATGCCGGCTGCATACCCTCGGGCAGCATACGGTCGAAAGCATTTACCACAGCCTTATGGAAATAGGGATGCCGCATGTAACGCCCGTTGACAAAAAAGAAGTTGTGTGCGCCTTTCTTCCGCGCAGCTTCAGGTTTCCCCACAAAGCCGTTGATGCGGCAAAGGGTTGTGCCTACGTCAACAGGCAACAGCTCTTGCGACACTTTCTTTCCATACACGTCGTTGATGCGCTGGCGCAACGAGCCCGAGCGCAGGTTGAGCACCTCCTGCTGATTGCTGTAGAAGGAGAAGGCAATATCGGGATAAACCAGCACAATGCGCTCGAAAGCCGTAAGTATGTTGTTGAGTTCAGTGGCATTGGTCTTGAGGAACTTCCTTCTGGCCGGTACATTGTAGAAGAGGTTGTCCACGCGGAAGTTGCTTCCCACGGGACATGCCGCAGGCTCCTGGCTTATCACCTTTGATGCATGCAGCACAATGGAGGTTCCCACTTCGTCGGCAGCCGTCCTGGACATGAGCGTAACCTGCGACACAGCAGCTATCGACGGCAGGGCTTCGCCACGGAATCCCATGGTGTGAAGGGAGAAGAGGTCGTCGGCCTTAAGTATCTTTGATGTGGCATGACGCTCAAAAGCCAGGCGTGCGTCGGTTTCCGACATACCACAGCCATCGTCGATAACCTGTATCGAGGTGCGACCGGCATCTGCCACAATAACCTTTATATTGTGGGCACCGGCATCAATGGCATTCTCTACCAGCTCCTTCACTACTGAGGCGGGGCGCTGTATCACCTCGCCGGCAGCAATCTGGTTTGCCACGGAGTCAGGTAAGAGATGGATAATATCGGACATTCGCTTGCGGTTTTTTACACATTATTTAATATACGTGCGCGCGTGCGCATGAATGAACCTCGGTACTGCGGCACAAGCACAGCGCATCATGCCTTGGAGTAGATTATGAGCAACGCCACAGCGGTGAGGATAAGCAATACCGACAAGAGCATAGGCACGCTGACAGCAGCAAGTCCCTTCCTCCTCTTCCTAGGCGGGAACACAGCAGGCCTGACAGCCGATTTGTTCCCAGACTCGCCGTTTCCGGACGCATGTCCTGCAAGGTGCTCCTCATAATAGATGGGGCGGTGAGCAAACGGGCGCGGCTTCCTCATATACGTATATCATTTCTCTTTCTCTTCTCTCTTCTTACCCCGCCAGATAAAGACATCGTCCTTGTTGAGCGGACGCACGTAATCGTACCAGGCAAAGCCATCCAGCTCACGCTTTGCGGGTGGTATCTGCGACATGGGATACATGGTACCATCGGCCTTCGGAGTCCAGATGCGGCTCATCTTGCCCACACTGTCCATAAAGACACGCATCTCGTTTGTCTCCATATAGACCAGACCCACATAGCTGCTGTCGCCCTTTTCTTCAGGATAATAGACCGTAACGACGTTGTCCTTGGCCTGAGCCTCGTGTATGTGTCCGTCGGTGAAGAAGGCAAACATCTCCCTTGACGACACCTGGTTGTAGCATTTCTCCTTTGGAAGTTTCTCTATGGAGAAGGCGTTGCCTATGACATGTGCATGGTCAATGACCGAGTCTTTCATAAACACATCAATGCGGTCGCCAACAAGCTGCTGGTTCATGTTCCAGGTTATGGGGTCGCCATACATGGTCATGCACGAATCGAGTGTGGAATAGACAAGAGAGTCGCAAACAGCCTGTACGTCAACCCTGTAGGCGCGCACCTTGTTGTATGCATGAAGCACGCGATATACAGAGTCGGTGTCATGATTGAATGAGAACATCTTAATGGTATCGCCATGCACCCAGAGCGTGTCTCGCTGCGAATAGTCGATGGCCAGTGCCTTATCAGTGCAGACGGCATAGCCTATGCTGTCCTCATAGTGGCCGTAGTCGCACTTCATGGTATACTTGTTTGTGGGGTCTTGATATACCACATTACGGAAAGCCTCACTCACACCACTCTTGCCGTTGTGCCAGATGCTGTCGCCAACAAGTGTGCGTCCCTGGTTTTCCAGTCTGGAAGGCTTGAGCAGAATGGAAATCTCTGTATTGCTACTATAGTATCCTGACTCGGAATAGATATGGCTCTTTCCCGATACAATATTGGAAGGACCCACTATGTGTGCCCTTTTAGTACGAGTGTCATAGTAAAGGGAGTCGGTGGTGAGGTGCATCTTCTGCCGGCCCTTGTCCTTCTCAACCATGTCAACACTGAAATAGAACATGGCCATCTTGGTATCGGTGTGATACTCTCCCCACTCGCTCTTCAGCACGGTGTTATTGTCATAGAGCGTACCGTTGTTCTCAAAATAACCGATGTTGAACGGCCTCTCATAGATAAGGTTGTTGGTCTCCAAGCGGGTCTTGCGATGTATGAGCACCACATTCTCGTGGGCCTCCATCACCTGCTTTTGTCCATTGTAGAACCCCTGGTCGCTCACCAGCGACAGCGTGTCGCCCTGTAGCATCTTGACATGGCCCCATGCCTCAAAGCAGTTATCGTCTTCGAAGAAGTTGGCACTGTCGCAGAACAGCCTTGCTCCGTCGTGCTCGAACTCCACCTTTCCGGTAAGCACCTGTGCACCGTTGTTCTTGAACTTGTCGTAGCGCAGCTCATCGGCATGAATGAGGTAGACACGCTTGGGGTCGCCCTTCTTTGTGGGAGGTCGCTCAGGCAGGACTGCCGAACACACTATCAGGCACAGCGCACACAGAAGCACCGTTGCGATGCTTCTGCTGCCCTTTACGTCTGTGTATAGTCTGTTTTCTCTCAATTCTTTAACTCTACCTCGACCACCCCTCGTATTCAAACTTACAGTCCTTATACTGGTCATTGAGTCTCACGTATGTGCTCTTTATCTTGCGCACCACCCAGTCGTGCAGGAAATCAGCCCTTCGTTTCTCTATCACCACGTCTTTCATCACCTGGAAGTCTTCCGTGACGTTGGCCCTGTGCCCCGGCACCCTGTTCTTAAGTTTAGCCACCACGCAGACCGTCTTTCCCATCGAGTTTATCATCTTGAACGGTGCAGAGATCTGCCCCACCTGCAGTGTGTCTACGGCTCTCGCCACTTCAGGCGGAAGCTCCTGCATCTTGAATCGAGAGGTCTGCTGTCCGCGTTCATTACGGTTGGCCATCAGCCCTCGGTTGTTGCGTGTGTCCTTATCGTCGGAGAAGATTGAGACGGCATCTTCAAAGGTATATGTTCCTGTGAACTGTTCCCTCAGCGGCTTTGGTGGCAGGCCTGCCTTGACATCGGCCACTATAGAGTCGAGCCGAGCCATCGACACGGCGATGGCCGAGTCGCCTACTACAGGCTTGCGCAATATGTGGCGTAGCTTCACCTTGTCGCCGCGCTTGTCGATAAGCTGTATGATATGGAAGCCATAGCCCGACTCCACAATCTTTGACACTCGCTTCGGATCGGTAAGGTTGAAGGCCACGGCAGCAAATGCGGGGTCGAGCACCCCACGGCCCACATAGTCCATCTCGCCTCCATTGCGCCTGGAGCCCGGGTCTTCCGAGTACAGCCTGGCAAGTGTAGAGAACGATGTCTCTCCCTTGTTAACACGCTCGGTATAGCTTCTAAGCTCCTCTTTCACCCTGTTTATCTCTTCTGCGGTGATTTGTGGCATCTGCGTTATTATCTGCACCTCCACCTCTGTTGGCACGAAAGGTATGCTGTCTTCGGGCATGTCCTTGAAATAGCGTCTCACCTCAGCAGGAGTGACAGCGATGTCCTGCACCAGCTTCTGCTTCATCTTCTGTATCAGCAGCTGGTCGCGCAGGTCATCGTGCATAGACTGGCGTATCTCGCTCAGGCTCTGCTTGCGGTACTCCTCAAGCTTCTCTCGCGAGCCTATCTGCTCCACCATATATTCTATGCGTGTCTCAATCTCTGAGGCAATATCATTCTCGGTGACATCCTTGTCTATACTGTCGATGGCAGCCTGATGGAGGAAGAGCTTCTGCACAGCCAGCTGTTCAGGAATGGAGCAGTCGGGGTCGCCACTCCAACGCATACCCTCCATAGCCGACTGTATGCGCGTCACCTCGATGTCGCTCTTGAGTATAGCCTCGTCGCCAACTACCCACACCACCTCGTCGACAATCGACGAGAGTGAGTCACGACGCTGTGCCTCCGCACCGCCTGCCCACAACATTAAGAGGGAAGTGAGGACCAGCGCCCTCGCCCATTTACAAGAAAAAAATGTATTAAAGTTCATCATTCAGCCTGGTGTCAGTGGTTGTTAACAGTCTTGAGCACCTTCTTGTTTACTTTGAACTTATATCTCTTCCTGAGCTGTGCCACCCACTCCTTTTCCAGCATTTCCTGATAGTCGGCCACGACGAGTCCCTTCACATCGGTATAGTCCTCCGGACCGTCCTTGAGCATCTTTCCAAAGACAGCGTTTATGGGATAGTCCTTAAGATGGTTGACGGTAGTGTCGCGGTGGAACACTATACTGTCTACGAGAGCGTTGTCGCCCTGCTTGAAGATGCCTTTCTCCACACGAATGCGAATGACCGAGTCGCTGTTGAATGTCTTCCTCAGTGCCTCTGCCCACTGGTCGAAAGGCAGGTCGCGCACGCAGTCGGCCACGGCCTTCACATCGCTCTGCTGCTTCACATGGTATGCCATGCCTTTATAGCGTGGCTGGTCCCAGGCATACTTCTTTGAGTTGGAGGCAAAGAACCTGCGCAGTCCGTCCTCGTCCTTGGCACCCTTGTCCCATACCAGCTTGTTGCTTATCTCATAGAGCAGCAGCCCGTCGTGGTACTCCTGTATAAGATACTTCAGGTCGTTGTCTTTCTTTGTAAGCTTCTTTGTCTGCTTGTCAATGTATTTCTCCTGGGTCATCTTTCCGTTGGAGGCGTTCACTATCTCGTCAATCTTCTGCTTGGCAATGATGTCACGCATGTTGCGTTGCTCCATAAACTTGAAGATGGCTTCGCGATGATGTTCGAAAGGCTCGAGCATCTTGCGTTCTTTCATCAAGATGATGTGATAGCCAAAGGGTGACTTCACCACGGGCGACATCTCTCCGGGCTGCAGTGCAAACGCCGCATCCTCGTACTCCTTGACAAACTGTCCGCGCTGCACGAAAGGCAGCTCGCCCCCCATGCGTGCCGACCCGGGGTCGGCAGAGTATTTCGTTGCCAGTGAAGCGAAGTCTCCTCCATTCTTCAACACCGTGTAGATAGAGTCGGCCAGATTCTTTGCGGCATCCCACTCGGCCTTCGGTGCCTGCTGCCCGGCCTTGATAAGGATATGTGCAGTCTTGACAAGACCGTCGGGGCCAATGCGCTCCACCGTCTCGTCGTATATCTTATGTGCCTCCTTCTCCATGTCGGCATCGTTGACGAGGAGAGGCAGCACCTGCTGGTCGCGGTACTGTGCAAACTCCTTCTTATACGATGTGAGGGTGTCGTAGTGTTCAGCAAGGGCAGCCTCAACCTTCAGCTTATAGTTGATGAAGAGGTCAACATATTCGTCTACCGATTTCTTGTCGATAACACCTTCAGAGTTGTTCTTGTTGAAAGAATACTCAAACTCTGAGCGGAGCACCTTCTTCCCGTTAACCTTCATGATGACGGGGTCGCTCTGTGCAGCCGCAACGCCGCAAAACAAGCATGCGGCAAAAAGCATTTTCAGTTTCATTTCTATATGTCTTAATCGTTTGGTCTTGAATAGTTTGGAGCCTCACTGGTGATTGTTATGTCGTGCGGATGGCTCTCCATGACACCGGCATTGGTGATGCGTGTAAACTTTGCCTGATGCAGGGCTTCTATGGTAGAGGCACCGCAGTAGCCCATGCCCGAGCGCAGTCCGCCTATCATCTGATAGATTACCTCCTGCACCGTTCCCTTGTAAGGCACTCGTCCGGCTATGCCTTCGGGCACCAGTTTCTTCACGTCCTTGGTGTCCGACTGGAAGTAGCGGTCCTTGGAACCGCGCTCCATAGCCTCCAGCGACCCCATGCCACGGTAGCTCTTGAACTTGCGCCCATTATATATTATTGTGTCGCCGGGGCTCTCCTCGGTGCCTGCCACCAGCGAACCCATCATCACACACGAGCCACCGGCAGCCAGCGCCTTCACTATGTCGCCCGAATAGCGCAGTCCACCGTCGGCAATGAGCGGGACGTCGGTGCCGCGCAATGCACTGTACACATCGTAGATGGCCGACAGCTGCGGCACTCCCACTCCTGCCACGACACGCGTGGTGCAGATAGAGCCCGGGCCAATGCCCACCTTTATAGAGTCGGCCCCGTTTTCAACGAGCATCCTTGCTGCATTGCCCGTAGCGACATTGCCCACTACGATGTCTATATCGCTGAACGAAGCCTTGGCCTCGCGCAGTTTGTCGATGACGCCCTTTGAATGGCCGTGAGCCGTATCGATGACGATAGCATCGGCACCGGCATTGACGAGGGCCTGCATACGGTCCAGGGTGTCGGCAGTGACGCCTACACCGGCAGCCACGCGAAGCCGCCCCTTCTCGTCCTTACATGCCATGGGCTTGTCCTTTGCCTTGGTGATGTCCTTGTAGGTGATAAGTCCTATCAGGCGGTTGTCCTTATCTACCACCGGCAGCTTCTCTATCTTGTTCTCCTGCAGTATCTGTGCAGCATCCATGAGGTTTGTCTGCTGGTGTGTGGTCACCAGGTTTTCCTTTGTCATTATCTCCTCTACAGGGCGGTCCAGACGGCGTTCAAAGCGCAGATCGCGGTTGGTGACGATGCCTACAAGACGCTTATCGTCGTCCACCACAGGAATACCGCCGATATGGTATTCCGACATAATGTCAAGAGCCTGGGCCACGGTGCTGCCGCATGGTATGGTCACCGGGTCGTAAATCATGCCGTTCTCAGCACGCTTTACGATGGCCACCTGGCGAGCCTGTTCCTCTATCGGCATGTTCTTGTGTATAACACCTATTCCGCCTTCGCGTGCAATAGCAATAGCCATCTGGCTCTCTGTTACCGTGTCCATGGCAGCAGTAACAAAAGGCACATTCAACTCAATGTTACGAGAGAAATGGGTCTTCAGCTCTACCGTCTTGGGAAGCACTTCTGAATAAGCGGGAATCAGCAGGACGTCGTCGAAAGTAAGGCCGTCCATCACAATCTTGTCTGCAATAAATGAAGCCATAATTGAATACCTTTTTAATTATTGCGTGCAAAGGTACAAAAAAGTTAGGAGTTAGGTGTTAGGAGTTAGGAGTTTTTTTAACTAAGTTAGGAGTTAAGAGTTAGGAGTTAGGAGTTTTTAACATGTACCCCGCACAACACCTAATTCCTAACTCCTAATTCCTAACTCCTAACTCAAATCAGTTAGCCATGTCGCTGATGTACTTGATGCGCACCAGGCGTATCTCGTCCTCGGAGAAGTCTGCACAGAACTCCTTGTAGGCAGCCTTCAGGTCGTCTTTCTCCTGCGAGGCCAGGAAGTCGCAGATGTCAGCCACGTCATCGCGGTCCATGACATCATAGACGAAGTAGTCGATGTTTATCTTGTTTCCGCTGTAGAGCACTATACCTTCCAGCTCGTCGAGCAGCTCCTCAAAGTCTATGCCTAGAGCATTGGCGATATCGTCGAGAGCTATACGCCGGTCTATGTTCTGCAGTATCTTCAGCTTGCGCATGGAGTCCTTGGCCTTGGTGCGCACCCTGAGGTCCGACTGTCGCTCTATCTCGTTCTCCACACAGTAGCGTTTTATCAGGTTGACAAAATCCTTGGCGTATGGCTGTCGCGTCTTTCCATCGCCCACTCCCTGGATATTCTTCAGCTCCTCAAGGGTGATGGGGTAGTAAGTAGCCATCTGCTCTATGCTCACATCCTGGAAGATGACGTATGGCGGGCGGTTGAGTTTTCTCGACCATTTCTTCCTCAGGTCGTGGAGCATGGCCGAAAGTGTAGGGTCGAGGGCACTTGTTCCTCCCTCGGCACTGACCTCGTCATCCTCGTTGAACTCGTGGTCCATCATCACCATAAAGGTCTGCGGATTCTTGATGAACTTCTTTCCCGCACTGGTAACCTTCAGCAGACCGTAGTTCTCCACTTCTTTCTTCAGATAGCCCAAGATGAGTGCCTGCCTCAGCACAGGATTCCATATCTTCGGGTCGTCGTCCTCTCCCGAGCCGAAGGTATCAAGACTCTCATGGTGGTGAGCCAGCACCTCGTCGGTCTCGCGGCCTGTGATGAAGTCTATGACATAGTCTGTACGGAAGTTCTCCTTTATCGACAGTATTGCCTGAAGTGCAGTGACCAGCTGTTGCGATGCCTCTATCTTGTTGCCAGGATGCAGGCAGTTGTCGCAGTTGTGGCAGTTGTCTTCCTTATACTCCTCGCCAAAATAGTGCAACAGCATCTTTCGCCTGCACACCGACGTCTCGGCATACGCTGCCGTCTCCTGCAGCAGCTGGCGGCCAATGTCCTGCTCGGCCACGGGCTTGCCCTCCATAAACTTGTCGAGCTTCTGAAGGTCCTTATAGGAGTAGAACGCCAGGCATATTCCCTCGCCTCCATCGCGCCCGGCCCTGCCGGTCTCCTGATAGTATCCCTCCAGGCTCTTTGGTATGTCGTAGTGAATGACAAACCTCACGTCGGGCTTGTCTATGCCCATGCCGAAGGCAATGGTAGCCACAATGACATCTATCCGCTCCATGAGGAAGTCGTCCTGTGTCTGCGTGCGGGTAGAGGTGTCGAGTCCGGCATGATAGCACTGCGCCTTGATGTCGTTGGCCCGCAGCACCTCGGCCAGGTCTTCCACCTTCTTGCGCGACAGGCAGTATATGATGCCGCTCTTGCCTGTGTGCTGCTTTATGAAGCGCACTATATCCTTATCTATGTCTTTTGTCTTGGGGCGCACCTCATAATAGAGGTTAGGCCGGTTGAACGACGATTTGAACTCCTTGGCATCAACGATTCCCAGGTTTTTCTTTATGTCAGAGCGAACCTTGTCGGTGGCAGTGGCCGTAAGAGCAATGACCGGTGCCTGCCCTATTTCGTTGATGATAGGCCGGATGCGTCGGTATTCAGGCCGGAAGTCGTGTCCCCATTCCGATATGCAGTGAGCCTCGTCGATGGCATAGAACGACACTTTCACCGTACGCAGGAACTCCACGTTGTCTTCCTTGGTGAGCGACTCCGGAGCCACGTAGAGCAGCTTTGTCCTTCCCGCACGGATATCCTCCTTCACCTGATCGATGGCACCCTTGGTAAGCGACGAGTTGAGGAAGTGGGCAGTGCCCTCCTGCTCACTCAGGTGTGCAATGAAGTCCACCTGGTTCTTCATCAGTGCTATAAGCGGAGAGATGACGATGGCCACGCCATCCATCAACAGCGAAGGCAACTGATAGCACAGCGACTTGCCGCCGCCGGTTGGCATAAGCACGAAAGTGTCGTTGCCTTCAAGCACATTCTGTATAATGGCCTCCTGGTCACCCTTGAATGTGTCGAAGCCGAAGTATTTCTTCAGCGCAGCGCTTAGATTAGTTTTTATAGTCATAGGCTTCTATCGGTAGGTTTTTATTCTAGGTGGGACTTGCCTAACTGTTCTTTCACATATTCCTCGGTCACTTCAAAAGTGTTCACTTTACGCGACGGCACATCAAACATCGCGTCCATCATCACGCTCTCCACTATGGAGCGCAGGCCACGTGCTCCAAGCTTGTATTCCATTGCCTTGTCGACGATGGCCTCAAGGGCGTCATCGGTAAACGACAGTTCAATGCCGTCCATCTGGAACAGCTTGACGTACTGCTTCACTATGCTGTTCTTTGGTTCCACAAGAATACGCCGCAATGCAGCACGGTCCAGTGGGCTAAGGTATGTCAGTATAGGCAGGCGTCCTATTATTTCGGGTATTAGTCCGAAACTCTTCAGATCCTGCGGCTGCACATACTTCATCAGGTCGTCTTTGTCTATCTTCCTCACATTCTGCACAGAGTTGTAGCCCACGGTATGGGTGTTCATGCGCTGTGCTATCTTGCGCTCTATGCCGTCGAAGGCACCGCCGCAGATGAAGAGTATATGACGGGTGTCTATAGCAATGTACTCTTGGTCGGGATGCTTGCGTCCGCCCTTTGGCGGCACGTTGACCGACGTGCCTTCCAGCAGCTTCAGCATTCCCTGCTGCACGCCCTCGCCGCTTACGTCGCGCGTAATGGAGGGGTTGTCGGCCTTGCGTGCAATCTTGTCTATCTCGTCGATGAACACAATACCCCGCTCGGCAGCATCCACCTTGTAGTCGGCCACCTGAAGCAGCCTTGTCAGTATGCTCTCCACATCTTCGCCCACATAGCCTGCCTCGGTAAAGACGGTGGCATCGACAATGGTAAACGGCACGTCGAGCATTTTGGCAATGGTGCGCGCCAGCAACGTTTTGCCAGTACCCGTCGGCCCCACCATGATGATGTTTGACTTCTCTATCTCCACATCGTCTTCTTCCTTACCCTTGGCCTGGCGCAGACGCTTATAATGGTTGTAGACAGCCACACTGAGGTAGCGCTTGGCCTCATCCTGACCAATGATATACTGGTCGAGGTATTCTTTTATCTCCCTGGGCTTAGGCACTCGCTGTATGGAGGAATACTTGCCGTCCTCCTTACTGGCCTGGTCGTTCAAGCCCGACTCTTTCACTATCTGATACGCCTGCTTGGCACAGTCTTCGCAGATAAAGCCGTTGACACCCGAAATGAGCAGCTTCACCTCACGCTCTCCACGCCCGCAGAAATTACATTGTTTCTTCACGTCTTTATTCTTTCACAGGGACTTCACCCTGCCCATAGTATGTAGCCCACTTCGGGGCACCCAACTCATAATTCTTAACTCCGGCTCACTTCTTCTTCAGCACCTGGTCTATCATTCCATACTCGCGTGCTTCCTCGGCTGTCATCCAGTAGTTGCGGTCACTGTCGGCCCACACCTTGTCATAGTCGGTATGCGAGTGCTCGGCAATGATGGTATACAGCTCTTTCTTCAGTTTCTGTATCTCGCGTGCCTCTATCTCTATGTCGCTGGCCTGACCCTGTACGCCTCCAAGCGGCTGGTGTATCATCACACGGCTGTGGGGCAGTGCCGAGCGCTTGCCCTCCTGCCCTGCCACCAGCAGCACAGCCGCCATAGAAGCTGCCATGCCTGTGCAGATGGTAGCCACGTCGCTCTGTATGAACTGCATGGTGTCGTAGATGCCCAGTCCGGCATATACGCTGCCACCGGGCGAGTTGACGTAGAGGTTGATGTCCTTGCCAGGATCTGTGGCATCAAGGTAGAGCAGCTGCGCCTGAAGCACGTTGGCTGTATAGTCGTTCACCTCAGTACCCAGGAATATCACACGGTCCATCATCAGACGCGAGAAGACATCCATCTGTGTAACGTTGAGCTGGCGCTCCTCAAGAATATATGGATTCATATACTGAGCCTGAGCAGCCATAACATCGTCTAGCACCATGCCATTAACGCCAAGGTGCCCTGTTGCATATTTACGAAAATCGTTCATGTCGTTTTACCTGTTTTTTCTGAATCAGATACAAAGATACGAAAAAAAAATCAAACCGTAAACATTTTAAGATTTTTTGTAGAAAAAAAATGGACGAAAAAATCCCCTCAGCTGCAAGAGCCAAGGGGAAACTATTCTTACTACCTAAAGGTTCTACTATTATGCGTTCTGCATCATCTTGTTGAAATCGTCGAGCGAGATTTTCTTTGTCTTCAGCTTGACAACCTTCTTCAGTTCAAACATGAGCTTACCGTCGATGGCACGGTCTACGAAGGCCTCCATGTTCTCTTTCTTCTTCAGCTGCTCGTCGGCATACTTCTCGAGCACGTCGTCGGGAATATCGTTCATGCCGTACTGTGCAAACTGCTGGCGCACGGCACCCTTTGCCACCTGCTTCAGGTCGGCATCTTCTACCTTGATGCCGGTCTGCTCTATCAGCTGTTCCTTAATGAGGTGCCACTTCAGCTCCTTGATGCTGCCCTCGTAGTTCTTCTCTACGTAGTCGGCATCCTTGTCCTTGTTGTTCTGAAGCATGACGCGCTTCAGTATGGCATCGGGGAAGGTGAGATCGCCCACCTTCTTTTCCAGATACTCACGCACGTCGCGCAGGAAGCGGAAGTCTGCATTGGCTACCAGCTGTGGCTTGATGCCGTCGGCAATCTTCTGACGGAACTCGGCCTCGTCCTTCACGCTACCCTCGCCAAAGATACGGTCGAAGAGCTCCTGGTCTACGGCATGTGGCTGGAAGTGGCGTATCTCTGTCAGCTGGAAGCTGAAGTCACTCTCCAGGTCTTTCACCTGTTCCTTGTCAACCTTCAGCAGTGCAGCCACCTCGGCATCGTTGTCGGGATAGGCCTTCTTCGGGTTGAAGATGATGATGTCGCCCGGCTTGGCACCGTCGAACTTCTTCTTCTCGGCCTCGCCCTTAACATAGCTTGGCATAATCATGCCACCCTCGGTGGTGATGCCTCCCTCCAACGTGTTGCCCTCGGCATCGAGCTGGCGCAGGTCGCCCTTCAGGGTGTCGTTGCCGCTCCACTCCTGGGCCTCAACAAACTCACCTGCCTGACTCTGGAACATCTGCACCTGGTCGTCGATGATCTTATCATCTACGGTAACGTCGTAATAGGTTATCTGGTCGGCATTGCTCAGCTCAGCCTTGAATTCAGGAGCCACGGCAATATCGAACACGAAGGTGAAAGGACCGTCGCCCTGCAGGTCTTGCGGTTTCTGCTGCTCGTTGGGCAGAGGTTCGCCAAGCATTTGAATCTTGTTCTCACGTATGTATCCATATAGCTTCTCGCCTATCAGACGGTTTATCTCGTCCACCTTGACAGCCGTGCCGTACTGCTTCTTGATAAGCCCCATGGGAACCATTCCCGGACGGAAGCCCGGCATCTGTGCACGCTTACGATAATCTTTCAACTTCTTCTCAACATCTGCCTGATAGTCGGCCTGCTCGACGGTGATGGTCATCAGTCCATTCACCTTGTCAGCACATTCAAACTGAATATTCATTTTCTGTATTGCTATTTTAACTATTTAATATAATCAACTAATGGTGGCAACTCCCTTCAGCAGAAGTGCCATCTCTTTCATTTGGGCTGCAAAATTACTCATAATTAGCGGAAAAGCCGCACGATTACCATTTTTTAACATGGCAGAGCCTATCCGAAGAACTCCCCGTCGCCTTGCTGCTGGTCGTAGCTGGAACCATCGAAGCAGTGAGTGCAGACATGGTCTTTGGGCAGCCCTATCGACTCTATGAGGTCTTCCAGACGGGCAAACTTGAGCGACGTAAGCCCCAGCCTACGGGCTATCTCGTCTACCATGCGCTGGTATTCGGGCGAGTCTGTCTTTGAGTACTTGTCAAGGTTGGCCTTGTCATCGCCCTCAAAGTCACGTATGATGCGACGGGTGATAAGCTCCAGGTCGCTCTTTGAGTTGGTAAAGCCAATGAAGGGACACCCGTAGACCAGCGGCGGACAGGATATTCTGACGTGCACCTCGCTGGCACCGTTCTGCACAAACTCATGGGCGTTGTCGCGCAGCTGTGTACCACGTACTATCGAGTCGTCGCAGAACACCACGCGCTGCCCGCGCAGCAATGCCTCGTTGGGTATTAGCTTCATCTTTGCCACCAGGTCGCGACGGCTCTGGCTACCTGGCGTAAACGAGCGGGGCCATGTGGGGGTGTACTTCAGCACGGCACGCTTGTAGGGTATGCCCGAACCTTCAGAGTAGCCCAGGGCCATGCCGACACCACTGTCGGGAATGCCGCACACCAGGTCGGCCTCAACATCATCGCGCTCACCCATCATACGCCCGTTCTTCTCGCGTACATATTCTGTATTAATACCCTCATAGCAGGAGGCGGGGAAACCATAGTACACCCACAGGAACGAGCATATCTGGCAACGCTTGAAAGCCGGTTGCAACACCTCAAGACCGTCTGCACTTAGCCTTACTATCTCACCGGGGCCTACGTCGCGCAACGGCTTATAGTCAAGATTGGGGAAACTCGTCGTCTCGCTGCTCACTGCGTATGCCTGAATAAACTCGTCGGTGCCGATGGGTGACAGTCTGTGTACCTCTTTACGGCCAATGACGATAGGCGTGCGACCCAGAAAGTCACGGGCTGCAATGATGCCATCCTCTGTAAGGATAAGCATGGAGCATGAGCCTTTTATCTTCTGATAGACACGGTTGATGCCATCTACAAACGAGCTGCCCATGTTGATAAGGAGAGCCACCAGCTCGGTCTGGTTAAGCTTGTTGGCACTCTGCTCACTGAGGTGCATGCGCTGCGCCAGCAGCTCGTCGGCAATCTCACGAAGGTTATTGATTTTTGCCACAGTCACCACTGCATAGCGACCTAGGTGTGAGTTGATGATTATTGGCTGTGGGTCGGTGTCGCTGATGACGCACAAGCCCTGGGTGCCCTTGAAGTCCTCCAGCTCATCCTCGAAATTGGAACGGAAATAGTCACGCTCCAGTTAGTGTATGGAGCGAGAGAAACCCTTCTCCTTGTCAAACGTGACAAGGCCTGCCCGCCGAGTGCCCAGATGTGAATTGTAGTCGGTGCCGTAAAACAAGTCATTTACGCAATCTCTAGTGCTAATGGTACCAAAAAAGCCACCCATAAAAGTATCCTGTTTGCAATTTGTGCGTGCAAAGATACAAAAAAATTCATAATTCATAATTTATAATTCATATTTTTTTCGTAACTTTGCAAAAAACTTAAAACAACGCAATTCTACATTATGAAAAACCTATTGAAAAAGATGGCTCTGGCTGCCATGTTCTTAGCCGCCCCCATCACCATTACCACCGCAGGCACCTCGGCTGTGCCCAGCGGTTCCACAGTGCCCGGCAGTTCCACAGTGCCCGGCGGTTTAACAGTGCCCGGCGGTTTAACAGTGTCCGGCGGTTCTACAGTGTCCGGCGGTTCTCCCGCCGGAACATTCACCACCGGCGACAAGACATTCCTGCTCAACGGCAAGCCTTTCATCGTGAAGGCGGCCGAGGTTCACTACCCCCGCATCCCTCGCCCCTACTGGGAGCATCGCATCAAGATGTGTAAGGCTCTGGGCATGAACGCCGTGTGCATCTACATCTTCTGGAACATCCACGAGCAGCAGGAGGGTCAGTTCG
>CAMYZK010000024.1 GCA_947303825.1 uncultured Prevotella sp.
TGGGAACGCGGGCGTCCTCGCCCGCAATGGTGGCGGGCGAGGACGCCCGCGCTCCCATGCAAACAGCTGTAATAACGGTTAGTTATATAGAATTCAAGAATTAAATATTGAAGTATTATGACATCAACAGCATTAAACAACCTTTGGACATACCTGCAGGGGCTTTCGTTAAAACAAAAGGACCGTGAGTGGCTGGCAGGAAAACTGCTTGAGCCAACGGTGGTAGATGCAGAGACAAAGCACCAGCAGGAGTTTGTCAAGGAATCGCTCTATCGGGCTCTTGATGAAGTTGAGGCTGCGAAGCGTGGCGAACACAAATTGATGACAGCCGATGAATTCGTAGCAGAATTGAAAGCAGAAAACATCCTATGAAGGTTAAAATCATTCTTTCTGAAGAATTCCTTCGTCATTTCAAGCGTCTTGCCAAGAAATGTTGCGCTGCAAAGGTTAAAGGTCTTACTATGGTTACAGACAATGTAAGACATTTCGGCCGCATAGAAGGTGTTGTGGTCGAAAACCGGGTAAAAAGGTAGTTCCACTTTCTTCATCTCTCTGTCATTCTTTTTGTAATAAGTTATAGACCCCACCCCCACCCTCCCCTTCATGGGAACCCCTCTAAGGGGCGGGGTGGCCGTAGGCCGGAGCGGGGTGTCTTCGCCCGCTTTATCGAAAAGTTGGCTGCAAAGCTGCGCTATTTGGAAATATCCACCAGATTTCTTGCAAAATCGAGAAGAAACACCTAATTTTGCACGCTGAAAAGAAAATCTTTCCAATAGAGGGTTTGTTATTGCCCGCAAACAGAACAACATTCTGAACTATGGCAGAAATACTTGATGAAACCGACTTGCAGATACTGAAAACGCTGCAAAGAAACGCGAAACTGACCACAAAAGAGCTGGCCGATGCCGTTCATCTGACCCCGACACCCGTTTTTGAGCGTCAGAAACGACTGGAGAAGAAAGGGTATATCAAGAAGTATGTGGCTATCCTTGACCCTGAGAAACTGAACCAAGGCCTGTTGGTGTTCTGCAAGGTGAAGCTCACGCAGATAAACCACGAGATAGCCGATGCCTTTGTGCGCCGCATTCAGCGCATCCCCGAGGTGACGGAGTGCTACAACACCTCGGGCGCGTACGATTATCTGTTAAAGGTACGCGCCCGCGACATGAAGCAGTATCAGGAGTTTGTGCTCACCAAGCTAGGCGACATAAACCACGTAGGTGCCATTGAGAGCACCTTTGTGATGAGTGAGGTGAAGCAGATCTACGGTATCAACCTTTGATGACACCAGGCAGTATCATTTTGCCTTGAACGAAGTGAAGCTGGTGGCAGCTGTCGTGGCAGAGCCAAGATACAGTCCGTGCCACGATGTCTCGGCATAGGTTGGGGCACTGGTATTGTATTTGATATAGTAGGTGCTGCCACTCACCATTCCCTTGGCAGTGAAAAGGCTCAGCGTACTGTTCAGCGACACGGGGAAGTTGTACGTCACGAGGTTGTTGCCGTTGGCATCGGAGATGGTGTAGTAACGCCCATTCTGATATTTCAGCGTAGAGGTGAGGAAGGCATATCCCTGACTGGCTCCAGTGATGGTGCTAGAAGACGACCCTCCGACCTGTGCGGCTCCTGCGCTGACAGCATATCCGTTGCCTGTAATCTGTATGTAGCTGTTGTTGTCGCAGTCTAGCCCTTCCTCCGGGGAGCCCTTGGTAGTATAGGCCAGCACAGCTCCGTTGCCTATGGTGATGGCGCCCTTGGTACCTGCATTAGAGTCGACAGCATCGTTGCCTGTACTGTAGCACACGGTGGCTCCGCCGTTGAAGAATATCTTCCCCTTGGCGTTAATGCAGTCATCGTAGCACTTGAAGTAATGGTGGCCTCCTTCTATGTATATGTTTGACTTCGACTCCAACCCCTCAGCACCGCTCTTGGTTGTTGTGACCTCTGTTATGCCGCCGTAGACATATATGTCGCATATAGCCTTTATAGCCTTTGCCGACGATGAACCGCTGGCAGCCCCTGTTATGTTGACAGTCAGCGTGGGGCCTGTTCCTCCCTCTATTCCCTGTGAGTAAGAGCCTGTGATGTTGGTCCATGTAGTGCTGCCACCTCCCGGACCGCCAGGCCATCCGCCTCCGCCGGGCCATCCGCCTCCGCCGCCTCCAGAGGAGCTCTGCGTGCCGTCACCGCAGCGTATAGCCTTGCCTGCCGCACCGCTCATGGTGATGTCTATAGTGCCTGCGTTGAGGGCAATATTGAGTGCCTTAAGACCCTTTGCCCCTTTCACATCGTTGGAGATGGTTGTTGCCCCGGCACTGTTGGTAATGGACAGTGTGCCACCGTTGGTTACGATGTCGGTAGCTTTCACTCCCCGGCCTGCAGTACCTTTTATGGTCATAGAAATGGTGCCGCCGTCGTGCTCGAACTTGCCTGCCGATATTCCAGCCACGTAAGAAGGGTCGGTCGAGTCGGTGGTGTCTACACTGCCACTGGCGTTTATGGTGAGCTTGCCGTCGGTCACCACTACTATACTGTCGCTCTTTATGCATTTAGCGCCTTTAGCTGTTGTGGTAAGCGACAGCTCTCCACCTTCTATATAGATGTTACCGGTGTCCTCGTCTTCATGGTCGGCAGTGGTACCGGTGTAGGTGGCTCCGTCGAGTTCGGCCTGCAGTGCATCATAGCCCACACCGCCGATGCTGAGTAAGCCGCTCTCCATAAGGAAGAACTGGCTGGCATGCACCCCGTCCAGGCCTGCCGACAGCACGTTGAGCGTGCAGTTCTTGAAAGTCATATACTCGCCCGTCTTCACAGCATGAGCCTGGCTGTAGGTGCCATAGACGTTCAGTGTGCCCTTACCCTTGAACTCGGCATGGCCTTTCACCCATAGGCATCCCTTGTGTGCCACAGCTTCTGAAGGGCTGGCACAGTCGGTAAGACTGTTCTCTGTGTCGCGCTTCACACTTATGTCAATGCGTTTGCCGTTCTTGATGTAGATGGCCGCACCGCTCCATACTGGCGTAACATTGGTAATGCTGACACCGGCAAGCTCGACAGAGGCCTTGTAAGAACCTCTCATGTAGAACTCGCCATCGTCGGCAGCTCCGCTGAGCGTGTAGGTTATCTCCTGCTCAAGGTCTTCAGACTGCTCTATACCTACATGTGCACCGTTTACCGTCACCGTGAGGTACTGGGCTATATTGCCTGCAACCCTTACCTTTGCCGACTTACCGTTATAGACTACTGCGACGGCATCGTCGGTGACCTTGGAGTCGTCGATGTATATCTGGTTGATGTTGGCCAGGGTATATTCTTTGTTGGCAATGGTAAGGGTCTGACCATTGTCAAAGGTCATATCTCCAGCCTGAGCAGCCGAGATGAGGTAGGTGACGTCGCCAACTTCCACATTGAGTGTCTGGGCAGAAATGGTAGTCCATAAAGACACTGTCAATAGCAATGCAAAAGTCTTTTTCATTGTCTAGTAGTTTGTTTTAATTGGAGTTATGGGTATAGAGGCCTGTCGTTCCGCCGTCGCTAAAGGCATATTGCCTGAGAAGCTGCTGTATGAAGGTTGCATTCTCGGCGACTCGCTGACTGTTGCCGTCGTAGCCGTTGATAAGTACGATGAGATGGGTGGTTTGGAGCGTTATCTTGGTTCGCTCACTGTCGCTGGTGGGTGTCCCTACCCCACCCTGGCTGTCGCGATATACAGGTAGTCCGGCAATGTTGAGCATGCCCCGCCCTATCCCCTCGTAGGGTTCACCTTCCCGGCCAATGCCCAGCGTGAGTGTGTCGCCCACAAAGCGGGATGCGTCGAAACCGCCTATGCTGTAGCCATAGACCACGGAGGCGAGGTTGAGCAGGTCGACAATGGTGTCTATCTGATAGAGATCCTTGCCCTGAAGCATGCGGCGCAGGAGCTGTTCGCTGGCGGGCCTGTAGCGTGAAGGGTCTTTGCCGCATTTCCTATACATGGCGCGGGTGGCAGCTATAGACGGAAGCTCCTTTATGCTGTCGACGGTTAGCTCACGCCGGAACTGCTCTCCCCGGCGGATAATCTCATCCCATAGGGGGGCACAGTAACTGCTGTTGCGCACTTGTGCGTCGACAAATGCCCCTACGAACACCGGGCATGCAGCTGCAATATCGTCAGATACAATAATTTTCAAAGCCTAAGAACAGTTTTCTTGTTTATGCTGTAAGGTATGGAAAGCAAATCATTTGTTACCGGTAAGCTCACGTGCCCTGGCCAGTGCCAGGTCTATGTGGTTGCAAATGTTCTCCTCGCCCAGGAGCCGGGGGAATCCGTTACGTCGCAGCACCGCATTGACCTTGTCGGTAACCCCCGACAGGATAATAGTGATACCCTCCTTCTGGCTCATAAGGCAAAGGTTCTCCAGGTTGTGCAGCCCTGTAGAGTCGATGAACGGCACTTTTCGCATGCGTATGATGCGCACCTGCGGACGGTGGCCATAGCGTCCCATGATGTCTTCAAAGCGGTTGCCGGCACCGAAGAAGTAGGGCCCGTTTATCTCATAGACCTCCACACCGTGAGGTATGGTGAGATGCTCCAGATTGCCACGCTCCATGTCGGCATCCTCGTTGAGGTCAATCTCGTCGTAGACGGCACGCACATCGGTAGTCTCCGACATACGCTTCATAAACAGCAGGCAGGCGCAGATGAGTCCCACCTCTATGGCGACTGTCAGGTCGAAGATTATTGTCAGAAGGAAGGTAAGCACCAACACCGTGACATCGCTCTTAGGATTGCGCAGAAGTGCACGGAAAGAGCGCCATCCGCTCATGCCGTAGGCCACCACGACCAGCACACCTGCCAGGCATGCCATCGGAATATAACTGGCAAGCGGCATGAGCAGCAAGAAGATGAGCAGCAACACTACAGCATGTATAACTCCTGCTATGGGGGTACGCCCACCGTTGTTGATGTTTGTCATAGTGCGGGCAATAGCTCCCGTGGCCGGAATACCTCCGAACAAAGGCGAAACGATGTTGGCTATGCCCTGCCCGATAAGCTCTGTATTTGAATTGTGGTGGTCGCCAATGACACCGTCGGCAACAGTTGCCGACAACAAGCTCTCGATGGCACCAAGCACGGCAATGGTCATAGCGGGCGCGACAAGGTTTCTCACCACATCCCACGACAAAGAGGGCACCTGTGCACTGGGCAGGTTGGACGAGATGCTGAAGCGGTCGCCAATGGTCTCTATGCTGCTCACTCCCGCATACTGTCTCAACAGCAGTGCCACCACCGTCATCAATACAATGGCTACCAGCGAGCCTGGAATGCGACGGCTCACCTTGGGCATCAGTGCTATCACTGCTACGCTGAGTATGCCTATTCCGGCACTCCACCAGTCAATGGTGTCGAGATGATGGAAATAGGCTGTCCAACGGCCAACGAAGTCACCGGGGGCATCGGCAATGTGCATTCCAAGCAAGTCCATCACCTGGGTGGTGAAAATAGTTACGGCTATACCACTAGTGAAGCCCACTACAATGGGATAGGGTATATACTTGATAATGGTGCCAAGGCGCAAAAGGCCAAAGCCTATCAGCATAAGACCAGCCATGAGTGTGGCTATTGTAAGTCCCTGGAAACCATACTGATTGATTATCCCCGCTATAATAACGATAAAAGCCCCTGTAGGGCCTCCTATCTGCACACGGCTACCACCAAACAGCGAGATGGCAAGACCGGCCACAATAGCGGTGACGATACCCTTCTCGGGCGACACACCCGATGCTATACCGAAGGCAATGGCAAGTGGAAGGGCTACTATACCAACAATAATGCCGGCCATAAGGTCGGATAGAAAAGTCTGGCGGTTGTACTTTCGCATGCACGCCACCAGTTTCGGGGTAAAGTCCATCTTTGTCACAGCATCATATTTTCAGTTCCTTCATAATCTCGCTCATGCGTTGCAACGTACTTATGCGAGTGGGCACAAGCGGAAGGCGCAACACATTCTCAATGAAGCCCATCTCATGGAGCATGGCCTTGACACCGGCGGGATTGCCGTCTACAAAAAGCAAAGAGAACAAGTCGGTAAAGCTGTGGTGTATCTTACGCGCAGGGTCGTACTCGCCACGCATCTGCAGGCGTATCATCTTGGAGAACTCACGCGGCAGCGCATTGCCTATTACCGATATTACACCCACTGCTCCACACGACACCATGGGGAAAGTAAGCGAGTCGTCGCCAGAAATGACATCGAAGTCACGCGGCTTGTTCTTTATTATCTCGTCTACTTGTTCCAGATTTCCGCTGGCCTCCTTTATGGCCACTATGTTATGACAGTCGCGAGCCAGACGTACTGTGGTGTCTGCCTTCAGGTTAACACCTGTGCGACCAGGCACATTAGAAAGAACAACGGGCAGCTGAGTGGCAGCTGCAATAGCCTTAAAGTGCTGATAAAGACCTTCTTGCGATGGCTTGTTATAGTAAGGGCACACACTAAGAACACCGTCTATCCCCTTGAAATCGCCAGTCTGCAGCTCTCTCACCACAGCAGCTGTATTATTACCACCACACCCCATCAGAATAGGGACACGAGCCTGAACCTTCTCTACAACGAGCTCCTTTATAAGGTGTTTCTCCTCGGCTGTCAATGTTGGTGTCTCACCAGTTGTTGCCAAAATACAGAAGAAGTCGGCACCGTTCTCCAGCTGATAGTCGACCAGTCGCAACAACGATTCGTAGTCTACCTCTCCATTCTCCTTGAAAGGAGTTACCAGAGCTATTCCAAGACCCTTGAAAATGTTATATACCATAAAAAAACTAATAGCATTTGCTAAATTCGGTGCAAAGGTACGAAAAAGTTAGGAGTTACGGCTTAGGGTACAGATGTTTTTAGGCAGCCACAATATATAAAAGATGTTAAAACCATAGAATTTACTACTGTTCTCTTACAGTATACTCCTATTTTTTAACTACCTTTGCAGAAACTAAAACTAACCTTCACAAGTATGAAAAGGACAATTCTTTTTATAGCCTTAATGCTCATTGCCGGACTGAGCAGCATCACAGCCCAGGAAAAGAGGTACGAAATCTATGGTATTGGATTCTACAATCTGGAGAATCTGTTTGACACATGCCACGACGCAGGGCACAACGACTACGAATATCTGCCTAATGGAAGAAACAAGTGGACTGGTCTGAAATACACCAGCAAACTTCGTAACATGGCCCGCGTATTATCGGAGATGGGCACCGACCGCCACCCACTGGGTTGTGCTGCCATTGGCGTGAGCGAGGTGGAGAACGAGAAATGCATGACCGACCTGTGCGACCAGGAGCCCCTGAAGAAGCGCGGCATGAAATTCGTACACATTGAAGGCCCCGACCAGAGAGGCGTTGACTGCGCCCTGATATACAACCCGTCCATGTTCAAGGTCAAAGATGCCGAACTTGTGCCATACGTTTATGTCAATCCCGAAGACTCCAACCGTGCTACGCGCGGATTCCTTACCGTGAGGGGAACCTTGGCCGGCGAGAGTGTCGTCATCATTGTCAACCACTTGCCTTCACGCTTTGCGGGCTCATTCTACAGGGAAGAGGGTGGCCGACAGCTGCACGTTCTGAAAGAGCGGCTCATAAAGGAAGACCCAGAAGCAAAAATCATCATCATGGGCGACATGAACGACGACCCGCAAGACGCATCGATGGCAGTGGCTCTGGGAGCACGGCAGAAGATAAAGGATGTTGAAAAGAACGGCCTGTGGAATCCGTGGTGGGACGTGCTAGCCAGCGGGACGGGAACACTGCAGTATGACGGCGGATGGAACCTGTTCGACCAGATCATTCTCTCGCGCAACCTGCTAGATCCTTCCCACATGAAAACCCTTGACTTCATGCCAAGCAAGATAAACTGCAAGACGCTGAAATACTTCAGGCACGAAATATTCCGCCGAGACTATCTGTTCCAGAAGGAAGGAAAGTACAAAGGCAACAATCTTCGCACTCATGCTGGAGGCGTATGGCTCAACGGATACAGTGACCACCTGCCTACTGTTGTATACCTTATTAAGGAAGCCAAATAAACTATCCACCTAAAATCCACCTAAAACACACTTCAAATGACCATCATCGGAATAGCTGGCGGAACTGGCTCTGGCAAGACCACCGTCGTAAAGCATATAGCCCAAGCACTGCCCCCCCACTGCGTGGCCGTAGTGCCCCTTGACTCCTACTATAACGACACTACCGACTTGACACCAGAAGAGCGGCAGGCAATAAACTTCGACCACCCCGATGCCTTCGACTGGAAGCTTCTCACTGAGCAGATACGTAAGCTGAAGAACGGAGAGGCCATAGAACAGCCCACATACTCATACATAGAGAGCAACCGACAGAAAGAAACCATACACGTAGAACCCAAGCCTGTCATTATCATTGAGGGTATTATGACCCTGCACTATAAGCGGCTGCGCGACATGATGGACTTGAAGATATTCGTAGACACCGACAGCGACGTAAGACTCATACGCAACATACGGCGTGATGTGGTGGAGCGTGGCAGAACAGTAGAAATGGTGCTCGACAGATACGAGAAGATACTGAAGCCCATGCACGAACAGTTTATAGAGCCTACAAAAAAATTTGCCGACCTTATTATTCCCCAGGGAGGAAACAACAAGACCGGCATTCATATACTCAAAACCTATATTGAGGGCATCGTTACTGGCGTCTGACACCATCAGAGCCTCTTGCCTGTAGGGTCAGACCTTGTGTCTGGCCCCTACGATGGGTGCTCGTTGCAGCGTAGAGCATATTGAACACCCTACTTTTTTAACGTATCAGTCTGTATCACTATTCTTTAGTTGAGGGATGGCCTGGACTTCCTCAGCCTCTTGTGCGGCCTTCATCTCCTCGGCACGCCTTACCTGCGCCTGAGTCTTATCATAGCGTTTGCGCACATTATATAATAATACAGAGTAGACAATCTCTGCAACAGCAGCCACCAATGCCGTTACGCCAAGCATGGTGGTACAGGTCTCTACAGGCACGAGCCCTCTGATCATAGCTACAACAGAAGCAATGACAATGGTACACGGAGCCAGCCACATCCATATAGGCAGGGGTTCCATTTTGCGCGCAGAGAACAGATTCATTATCATATTAAGACCTGCCAGCACAAGTACAGCACCTATCAGGTACATTGCCCAGTCCAGATAGTCGTCGGTCTTGGTGAGAGAGAGTATACATCCCAGCAGGACGCTTCCGAGGCCTACAATAGGAAACATGGGCTGGCTTTCGCCAGGTTCTTCCTTTCCATTGTCGTAAGCACGGAAGTCGGACATCTTGCGGCGCAGGTTAAGCCACCCCACAAGCGACACCACACCGGCGATAAGAAACATTATGCCCAGGGCAATGGTAAGACCTTTGAGCACGGCTGCATCATACTTTAGCAGCAAGACACCCACCACTACAGCTGCAATGGCACGGATAATGGAAATTTTGAGTAGTTTCATAAGCCAAACAGATTATTTTCTGCAAAAGTAATAATTTTATGCGAACTGACAAATAGAATCTCAATTTTTTCTATCTAATAAAATTCGTCCACACCCTCTGCTCCTTCTCAGGTATGCATCCTTCTCCTGTTTGCATCTTTCTGAGCAACCAGGCCATGTTGCGCCCAAGTGTTCGCATGGTCTGCAATCCCTCCTCATCCAGAGCCGCCTGGCCTGGAGTCTGGCCATAAACCATGTTCCAGTACTGCGAACTGACCAGCGGCATGTTCATCATCGTGAAATACTTGTTCAAACGGTCGAAGGCTGCCGTAGCACCACCACGGCGGCATGCCACCACGCTGGCTCCCGGCTTGTACTGCAAGTCTGGTCCCAACGAGTAGAATACCCTGTCGAGCAGCGCGCAGAGCGAACCGTTAGGACCTCCGTAGTAAACGGGCGAACCTACAATGAGTCCGTCTATGCCATCTTTCACTACTCGCAGCACCCTGTAATACAGGTCATCGTTAAACGTACACTTACCCGTACGCCCACACATGCCGCAGGCTATGCACCCTTGCACGGCCTTCTTGCCTATGCTGACTATCTCTGTGTCTATGCCCTCCGTGTTTAGGGTCTTAGCCACCTCACTCAATGCAACGAACGTATTGCCGTTCTCCCTGGGACTTCCGTTGATTAATAATACTTTCATATTGCTATAGGTCTTATTATTGTTGCAAAATTACAGATTAATTTGCAAAACACAAAAAATAATCTGCATTTTAATACCAACTCAATAGGGGTCAACTCAACAGGCCAACTCAATAGGGAAGCACGTCGACTGTGAACTTCATATCGCCGGGCAGCAGACAGGTAACGGTCTTCTCTCCGTTGGGTTCTATAGAAATATAGTTGTCGCTGAAGGTCACACCATCGATGTGCCTCCCTTTCTTGTCCTTAAGCACGATGCGGAGCATGTAAGCCACCTTGTCGGAGGGGTTGCTGATAACCAGGTCGACCATTCGTCCCTGTATCTCTTTCACCCGGGCTTTGCACTTGGCTGGCTGCTGGCTGCCAATACCCGTCATGTCGGCATGCTTTAGCATGGGTGTCCCTATCCATTCGGACTTAGACCAGTCGAAGACATCTTCTGCTGTAGTCAAGGCATATTCGTTCTCAGAAACAGTATGCCCGTCGGCCTGGCAGCAGAGGAAAAGGTAGCCGTTGACTTCGTCTTCGTCCGTCACGACTCGGCCATCCAAGCGAGCTTGGCGGCTCTCGCTGCTCCGTCCGTTTACTACGCTCAGTTCTATTGGGTCGAAAGCCTTGGCCGATGCCATGGCGGGGACGGTGAGCGTCACCTCCTTGTTTCCCAAGACAGTTCCGCTGAGGCCATAGACCTTCATCGAGGCGGTAATGGTGACGGGGGCCAGCGTTCCGTTAACGGCACGGACATCACGTGTAAGGTGGTTGTAAACCAGCTGTATGGGCTGGCACGCTTTCCTTACGCCATAGAAGGCTGCGTTGGGGCGCAGAAAATGGTCGTACAGCTGCCAGTAAAGGCTAGGGCGGGCAGCGTTCAGCATCCAATGGATAAGGGCCGTTGCCTTTGGGCTGTTATACCTGAAGGCCTCAAACATGGCCTTTGTTCCCTCATAGTTCACCATATTGGCCTTCCGCAGGAAATCGTCAATGTTGTCGGCTTTTCCGTAGCGTTTCTCCACAGTCTCTTTCAAGACTTTCAGGCTGTTGAATGCCTCGGTAGCCGAGGTGCAGAGGTAGTCGGCTACGCTATCGAGCGGCCACAGGCTGTTGCCGAGCATTTGCTGCAATGACTCTTTCACGGGCAGTTGTGCGCCGATGCCAGTCTCTGTGTTGAATCCAAAAGCTCCGCCCGGTGCCTCCTCGGAATACCAGTATGCGGGTGCCACATACTCGTAAGGACCGGCCATCTTCGTACCCGAGGTTCCAGAGATGGTACTCTCCAACTGTTTTGCAGAGGTGATATACGGGCGATTGTCAATGGTCTTACGTGCCCACTCGTAGTGGTACTCCAGCTGCGGGATGGGCAGTTTGTCGCTGCCTACAAACCAGGCGATGATAGATGGATGGTTGCGCAGATAACGCAGCTGGTCATCGTACTCACGGGCTATCAGCCGGGCATCCTCGGAGGTGAGAACACCGCCGTAGGTATCGTTACAGGGCTTACCCAGATAGGATTCCCACTCCCAGAAGCAGCTCCATCCGGCAAAGAGCAGTATGCCCTTCTCATCACACAGGTCGTAGAGGGCCTGTGAGGTGCCCCAGAATCCCTCCAGGCGAACGGTGTTCAGGTTCATCTGCTTCACCAGCTCCAGCTGTCGGTCGTATCGCTCGGCATCGTCGCGCAGGAAGATGTCATCGGTCCATCCGGCTCCGAGTATCTGTATGCGGCGTCCGTTGAGGGAGAAGGCACGATGGCCCTCCTTGGTGAAGTAGCTGCCCACCTCACGTATGCCGAAGCGCACCTCCTTCATGTCGGTCTGCACCTGGTCGGCCACGAAAGCCAGCGACAGGGAGTACATCTCCGGACTGCCCATCGTGTAGCACCACCACAGTCGGGGGTTGACAACATGGAGGGCTGCCAGCTCGTTCTCATCCAAGCGAACAGTTCTCACCTGTCTTGCATGCAGACGGACAGGCAGGGCATACTCCTGACCCTCGAACGAACAGACGAGCTGACCACTGACATCGTGGTCGCTCAGGTTGCGCAACTGTGCCTCAACATCCAGCCAAGCCTCTACCAGCGTGTTCAGGTCAACACGTGAGCACACACGGGGAGATTCTATCACCACGTCACCGCAACGCTGGACCTTCACCGGGCGTACAATGCCCATGCTCTCGTCGAGCGGACGGGGGTTCCAGTCCACGAAGCCGATGTTATAGTCGCCAGGCTTGCATCTAAAGGTCTCCACCACCAAGGTATTCTCTTCCTTTGCCATAGCAGTGACATCGAAGGCGAATGTGCTGAAAGGTCCAACCACCGTATCGCGTGAGGCCACCAGCTTACCATTAAGATAGATGTTCGCGCTATAGTTCAGTCCCTCGAAGAGCAGTCTCACATGCTCATGTTCTTTCAAACCGTCCAGCCGGAAGCTCTTCTTGAAGAACCAGGGAACAAGGAAACGTCCGTTGTCGTACTTCTTGTAGTTGTCTCTCTCCAGAATCTTCGGATACTCACCGTTAGCCACCAGCACTCCCATCACTGTCGATGGGACATGGGCAGCATACCAGGAAGCTGACGACCCACTACCCTTGGAGAGTGATGCACCGTCGTTTCCTACGACAGCCGACGACTGACACTCCCAGCCGTCACTCAGTTCTATTGTCTGTGCCTCTGCACACAGCGTGCAGAGCAAGCCTGCGACGATGGCGCAGATACTCTTGTTTCTCTTCATCATATCCTTCAATTCTTTAATTCTTCAATTCTTCGATCCTTAGTCACATGCAAGGAAAGTAGTGATGCTCCTTGGCGGCAACACGGCTATGCCCTGCATCGTTGCTATAGGCTTCAGCGTCTCTCCTTCAGCATCCGACGTGCGGTACATAGTCCATTCATTCACTTCTGTCATACCCTGGACTGCTGCCTGTGTGACATTTTTCATCTTCAGCTGGATTTCCTTATTCTGATTGCTGTAGTTGATGGCCACAACAACCCATCGGCCGTCAGCATTCCTATAGGCCGAGCACATCAGACCATAGGGGTCGAAGTCACCATCCTGCTCCACGTCATAGCGCACCGCACCTGGGCGCACAAAGCGGCTGTAGTTGCCCAAAGCCCACATCAGGCGGGAGTCGTATGCACGCGGAGGTGTGCTTCTTTGTCGGCTGTTGAGACCGTCCACCTTTATCAGTCCGTCTTTATAATTGCCACCCACAGCTCTCCACCACGACCAGCTTTCGGCATCGGCAAAAACCAGGTCGTGATGTATGATACGAGCCACATATAAAGCCGTGTTCATGGTGAAGTCAAAGCCCCATCCTCCGCCAATCTCCTCATCGTTCGACATGATGCATATCTCCGTCTGCCAGAATTTGACACCGTAATGGGCAAGGGTGTCGCGCAACTGCTCACGTATCTTCCGCATGTAGTCCACTGGGGTGTTGGTCCAGTAGCTGTGGGCAGCAATGAGCTGCTCTATTCCCTGATGGCCGCCAATGTAAGCGTCTGTGCTATCGGGAGAAAAGAAAGTACGTATGGTGTTTCCACGCTGCCATGTGGTGTTATAGATGCCAAGAAGACAGCGCAAGTCGCTCGATTCGTTGACGATGACTCGGGTGTCCAGGCCCTGCTCTTTCAAGGCTCGGGCTGTCTCTCTGGCCAGACGAGCTATCTCGCGGTTGGTGGCTGGCGACCCTTCCTGTTTGGGTCCAAGCCAGTTCCAGTGTCCGTCGGGTTCGTTCACCGGACTGACATAGTCGAAGTGTATGCCGTCGCACTCTTGAAGGCCTTTGAGCGCAGTGGCAATGTAGAGGGCAAAGTCGTCGAAGCAGTCCTCCCTCAGGTTGATGTCGCCTCCACGTCCGGTATTGGTGGCAAGTCCGTTCTTGGTAAAGAAAACGGGAGCCGAGTTGAGGAACGCATGAAAGAAGGGAACTCCCCTCTGGCTAGCCATCTGCAGGAATCGTCGCTGCCCTCGCTGGCGTGTCCAGTCGTAAGTGCCGTCGGCATTGAGCACACACTCGGTACGGGTGTCACGGTTTATCTGTGCCTGCCGGCCTTGCGCAGCACTGCCTGCACCAAGGTTGAACCTCCAAACACTGAGACCTATGCCGCATGGCTGCCCGCTGGCATCATTTTCCATAGAAAAGAGCCAGTCGGCAATCTTTGCCTGCTCCACGGTGTCGGTCCAGAGTCCTATGTCCTGCATAGACCAGGCATCAGAAGCCCCGAAGTGTCTTATAGTCTGGCGTGGCTGGTCACAGCATATCGTAACAACCTGAGCCTTAGCGGCCAAGGCAACCATCATTGTGGCAAAAAGAGAAATAGGAAACCTCATCATTGTAAAAAATAATAGTCCCCGAAGCGGTGTGCGTTCCGGGGACTATATTGTCAGACTATCAGCAGACTACTCGATAACAACCAGGGCATCGTCCTCCATGACGCTCTCTCCTACTTTAACGCAGACGGCCGTCACCTTTCCAGCTTTATCCGCCTGCAGTGCATTGGCCATCTTCATGGCCTCCAGCACTACGACGGTGTCGCCAGCCTGCACCTCGTCGCCCACATTGACCTTGATGTCGGTGATGACTCCGGGCAGTGGTGCCTTAATGGCGTTGTTCTTGTTAACGGAGGCCTTGTCGGCGACGGCAGGACCGTCGCTCGCGCTTTCAGCAGCGGCAGCGGGTTTGCCCAGCACTGGCTTCTTCTTTTCGGGCTCGGCGGGCTTCTCCATCTCCACCTTATAGTCTTCACCGTTGACGGTAACGGTCACGTTGCAGTCTTCGATATCGCCGATGGCTACTTCATACTTCGTGCCGTTGATGGTATACTTGTATTCTTTCATACTTTTATTTTACTATTTTACTATTTTACTATTTCTCAATTGTTATAGGCTCACGCCAATCGCATGCCAATAGCCAAATCGTGAAATAGTCAAATTGTGAGATTTAAGGGTGTGCCGTCATAGTCTGGGCATAGCCATTCCACTGAGTGGGATGCTCCTTGATGGTGATGAACCCAGGCTCTACATCGTGAACATTATTGCCAAGATGCTCATGCAATGCAAGGGCAATGGCAGCGTAAACTTCGTTGTTCTTCATAAGACACAAAAGGTGGGATTTACATCGGAATGTTACCATGCTTCTTGGCAGGAAGTGCATCGCGCTTGGTGGCGAGCTGTGCCAGACCACGGCAAATGCGGAAGCGAGTGTTACGCGGCTCAATGACATCGTCTATGTAACCGTACTTCGCAGCCTGGTAAGGATTGGCGAAGAGTTCGT
>CAMYZK010000025.1 GCA_947303825.1 uncultured Prevotella sp.
GTACGGCCTCGAAGAACATGTCGGTGGAGAAGGTCATTGACATGCTGCCTCCGCCAATGGTGGCAAACACGCTGAACTGTGCCGGCGTGTACCTCCCCACCTTCTTGGCAAAGGGCTGCTCCCTGAGGTCTTCTATCTCTGCCTCTGAAAACGAGTGAGAAGCTCTGGTAATGGTTCCCAGCGAGCTCACCTTCTTTGTAACCACTATATGACCGGCCTGCATAAAGCTGTCGTTACCGGTCATAAGTGGCTTCAGGTCGGCCGAGAACTGCACTGCTGTGAGCACAATGGCCATGCCACAGAGGTTGGCCAGGGTAAACCCTGCCATCTGCCATGCGTTGATGTGCCTGCGCAGCAGTTTGTTTACCAGGCTCTTCATGGTTGCTCTATGGAGATATCAGTTGTTCATCATCCCCATGGCATACTCTATAATGGCAGCCACCGGGTTCTTGCTCTTGTCTTTAGTAGTAAGACGCGACACTATCTTTCCGTCTTCAATATATGCCTCGACATAGTCGACAATGTCTCCCATGGGCTCCCAGGCCTCTTTTCCGTAAGGGGCGGTCTCCATCAGTATGTTCTTTATGAAGTCGGCATTGACCCTGGCATAAAAGCCCTGTCCTTTCACATTTCCTGAAGCTTTCTTTCCCGATGGGGTCTGGAACAGCTGGTCGGTCTCTTGGGCAATAAAGATAGCTCCATTGTCATATCCCACGTTGGCGTATGCAACGGGCTTCATATCGTAGTCGCCGGTAGTGTTGTCATACACATAGTCATAGTCTGTAGGCAGCTTATACAGTGTTCTGCCTCCCTCGGTCACCGGTGCCACGCCTTCTTTGTTCAATAGCTTCAGCATGTCGTCGTTACGTGCTCCCACGTATGCAACGGCTATCGCTCCCTTCTCCTTGTCCCAGTTGTATACTTCAAAGGCAGCCTCTCCTGTTACCGACTTTGCTATCATCTCAATGGTCTCCAGCTCGTCATCTCCCTCGGTGGCCTTCTTGATAAACTTCTCAGCCCGCTTGTATATGTCCTTCATGTCAATATTGGCCAATGCACATATCCCGTCGAGTGATATGTACTTGGCAAGCTTGCTGTCAACATCCTTCAGGTCTTTCATCGACCTGTCAATGAATCCCTGCCATTCGTCAGAGAGAGCCACGGCCTCGAGGGTAGTAACTATCTCTCCCTTGTCTATGCTGAGGTCGTTGAGCACGGCAATGTCTTCAACCTTCAGTTTGCCGGGCAGTGCTTTCTCTATTTCCTTTATGGCCTGCTTAACCTTCTTCTCGCTGATGCTGGCAAAGCCCTGTCCCAGCAGCAGGCTCTGTGCCACTCCTTCCTTGTCGCACATTGTCTGGAAGGCTTTGTTGTCTGCCAGGCTTCCTTTTCCGCCGGCTCTCTCCATCAGTGTCTCTATCACGCCCTCAATGTCGGGGTCGCTGCCTCTTTTCGTAGAAACCGTACCAGCATAGAACCACTCGCTGGAGAAGATGAATACCGACTTTGAATCGGGCATGAAATACTTCACCCCGCCTTGTTCTGCATCTTCCACCGTAGCGTCGGCAGCCTCTAACAGCTCGGTTATGTCGTCTTGGCTGGCAACAGTACCCACCACCCCCAGCTCAGGCACTTTGTTGTCGACCGATGCTGCATAGAAGAAGAAAGGTTCCGAGAAGTCTATTCCCGATGCCGTGGGGTCGTCGATGATGTCTTCCAGTTTCTGGCGCAGTTCCTTGTCGCCACCCATATCCTTCACCATCTTCTTAAGCTGTTTCTTCAACTTCGACTCCTTGCCGCTGGCCCCTGCGGTGTCAAGCGTCTTCATGGGGTCAACTCTCATCACGAAGACGGCATCTTCAGGAATGAGGTTAGAGCTTTGTTTCTTGCTGCAAGATGCCATCATGATGGTCACCAGCAGCGTCAGTGCTAATGTAATCTTTTTCATTTCTCTTATATTGTTGTTCTGTTATTGTGTTTGTCCTGTCTGTTCCTCTGGCAGCGGCTCGTCCTCCTTGGTTATGTAGCGTTGATAGTAGGCAATGAGCAGTGTGGTGAGCGGCAGGGCAATGATAAGTCCGATAAAGCCTAGCAGTGCTCCCCATACCGACAGCGACAGCAGGAGTATGGCAGGGTTCAGCCCCATGGCTTTCCCCATCACCTTTGGGGTTACTATCATGTCTATTATGACCTGTACAACGATGAAGACTGCCAGGGCCGACAGCAGTATAAGCCAGAAGTTCTGGCCGGTGTCGGCAGCCTTCAGCAGTGAGAGAAACACCGTAGGCACCAGGGCCAGTGTGTGCAGATATGGCACAAGGTCCATTATCCCAATAAGAATTCCCAGTCCTATGGCCATGGGAAAGTCTATTATGGTGAAACCTATGCAGAAGAGCACTCCCATGATGAGGGCCACGGTGCCCTGTCCGCGAATATAGTTGTTCAGCTCTCTCTCGGCATCGGCGGCCAGCGAGTTCCAGAAGGGACGGCTCTTCTTGGGGAAGATTTTTATCCATGCCTTTGTCAGGTAGTCGTAGTCCATGAGTATGAAGAACATGTAGAGCAGTGCAATAAGCGAGCCACCTATACTTATAATAATGTTGGCTGTCTTTCCAAGCACCCTGAACATGTTTGGTATCGCCTCCTTAAGTCCTTCAGAGAACTCCTTGCTTTGTATAAAGTCTTGTATCTGTGCCCTGTGGTTCTCTGTCCACTGTCGTATGGCCTCTGGTATGCTGTCGATGTGTGCCGAGCGCTGAATATAGTTGGTGGCCAGTTGTCCCAGCTTTGAGAACTGCTCTATCATGGGTGGAATGATGAGCCACAGCACAAAGGACAGCAGAGCGATGATTACCAGCAGGGTGATGATAATGCTCACCACGCGGTTGCCCACGTGTAGCTTGTTCTGTACAAACTTCACCATGGGGTGCAGCAGATACGCCAGCAGCCATCCCACGGCAAAGGGCAGCAATACGCTGCTCAGATAGCTGAGCAGCATGAACACAGCGACTACCAGCAGACCGTAGCCCAGCCAGCGCACAAAGGTGTCGAATGTTATTGTCTTGTCGTATGTCAGCATGTCTTCTTAAAGTTTAGAGTTTAGAGACATTTCTCATACACCACGAGGTTTTCTGAGGTAAAGTCTCTCAACTCTCAACTCTTAACTCTTCGCTCTCAACTCTTAACTCTTCGCTCTCAACTCCTGAAGATAGCACTCGCGGCACAGCGGCTCATACTCTTGTGTCTCTCCCAGCAGCACACGCTTGTCGTTATCCACCTTGCGATGGCTAAGATAGGCCAGCGAACCGCACGTCACACAGATGGCGTGCACCTTAGTCACATCGTCGGCAATGGCACACAAGGCAGGCATGGGTCCGAAAGGCTTTCCACGGAAGTCCATGTCTAGTCCGGCCACGATGACACGCACGCCACGGTTGGCCAGCTCGTTGCACACATCCACCAGTCCGTCGTCGAAGAACTGTGCCTCGTCTATTCCTACCACGTCGATGTCGCCGGCCAGCAGTAGTATGCTTGCCGATGAGTCGATGGGTGTGCTCTGTATGTGCTTCTGGTCGTGGCTCACCACATCTTCCTCCGAGTAGCGCACGTCGATGGCAGGTTTGAATATCTCCACCCGCTGGCGTGCAAACTGTGCACGTCGCATACGCCGGATAAGCTCCTCTGTCTTGCCCGAGAACATGGAGCCGCATACCACTTCTATACGTCCCGGACGATGCATCTCACCTGTCATGTTTTCTATCATATTATGAATTTCTTAACTCTTATCAGGGGCTTCACCCCTGCCTGTGGTCTTTCGCCCCTTCGTGGCAATAGAAGAAAAGACTCTTAACTCTTAACTCTCAACTCTTCATACAGTCTTGCCATGCGCTGTACCGAGTCATTGTTCTCAAATCGTTTAATATATTTCATGCTGCGCTCTATGCGCTGTTGTCTCTCCGGCGCACCATAGAGCACCTTGCCAATGGCGTTGGCCATGGCCTTGTAGTCATCGGGATTCACATACTGGCTGTCGGGGCCTCCCGCCTCTTCCAGGCACGATCCGGTGCATGCCACCACGGGCAGTCCCTGGCTTATGGCCTCGATGATAGGAATGCCGAAACCCTCATAGCGCGAAGGATAGACAAAGCAGTCGGCCATGCGATAGAGCGACGGCAAGTCGTCGTCGGGAACCTCGTGAAGCATTTGCACCCTACTCAACATGTGGTTCTCCAGTACATATTCACCCACCATGTCGCTGTAAGGGGTCTGCTTGCCCACAATCACCAGCGACACATCGTCGGACAGGTGATGCAGGGCCTGAATAGCAAGCAGCACGTTCTTGCGCTCTTCTATCGACCCCACACACAGCACGTAGCGGTCGGGAAGGTCGTACTTGTCACGCACCTGCCACATCTTGGCTGCAGTGGGGATCTCGCTGAAGCGTGGCGAGCAGCTCTGGTAAATAACGTCTATCCGGCTCTTGTCTATCTCTCCCAGCTCACTGATGTCACGGCGTGTACACTCGCTGATGGCCACTATGCGGTCAGCCTCCTGCAAGGTCTGAAAGAATTTCTGGGTGTAGAGCTTCACATCCACCTTGTTATAATACTCTGGATGTCGCATGAAGATAAGGTCGTGTATGGTGACCACCGAGCGAATACCGCTCTTTCCTATGCCCTTGGGCAGCTCGCCCGACAATCCGTGATATATCTGCACACCGTCGCGTACCAGCTGTTTCACCATTCCTCCCCTGCGCCACAAGGCCTTGCCTATGGCAGTATGTGCATGCTGCGGATAGCAGAACTCCACGTTGCTGCGTCCCACTATCTGTGAGCGCAGCTGAGTGATGCCGCCGTCAGGTGCATAAAGCCTTAGCTCCATGCCCTCCACCTGAAGTGCCGACAAGTCGTTGACCAGCGTGCGACCGTAGTTACCAAGCCCTGTGCCGTTGCGGACTATGCGTTTTGCGTCGAAGCCTATTATCATCTTTATTGCTAATGGAGTTGCAAAGGTAGACATTTTTTTCTCTACAAGCAAATTTTCATGCTTTTTTCGGTTTGTTTGTTTACTTCTGGTTTCACCGAAGGTTCTTTTAGTCGCATTCGCTTTAAAAAGCGGCATAGCCGAGCACTTCGCTCGGAAGAAAAAGAAAAAAAGGTGTTTTTTTCTTTGTTCTTCGCTCGCTAATTGGATAAATTTCTCACGTTTGGCAGAAAAATTTACTTTCTCTGCTCTCACTTAATCGAAATTTTCGTACCTTTGCACAAAAATTTAAAAACACTTAGAGAAAATGAAAGAACTTGCACTGAAGTACGGGTGTAACCCCAACCAGAAACCGTCGCGTGTGTTTATGGCCGATGGCAGTGAGCTGCCTATCGAAGTACTTAACGGACGTCCAGGCTATATCAACCTGCTCGACGCCCTCAACTCCTGGCAGCTTGTCAAGGAGCTGAAGCAGGCCACAGGTCTGGCCGCCGCCGCATCGTTCAAGCATGTCAGTCCTGCTGGAGCCGCCGTTGGCCTGCCGCTAAGTCCCACACTGAAGCACATCTATTTTGTCAACGACATCGAGGGGCTCGACGAGTCGCCCATAGCCTGTGCCTACGCCCGTGCACGCGGTGCCGACCGCATGTCGAGCTATGGTGACTTCATTGCCTTGAGCGACACATGCGACAAGACCACGGCACTCATCATCAAGCGTGAGGTGAGCGACGGCGTCATTGCACCCGGCTATACCGGCGAGGCACTGCAGATACTGCGTGAGAAGCGCAAGGGCACGTACAACGTGCTGAAGATAGATACTAGCTATCAGCCTGAGCCGTTGGAGCGCAAACAGGTCTTCGGCATCACCTTCGAACAGGGGCGCAACGAGATACGCCTTGACGACCCAGCACTGCTGGAGAACATCCCCACACAGAACAAGGCGTTTACCGAGGAGGCACGCCGCGACCTGATGATAGCACTGATAACGCTGAAGTACACACAGTCGAACAGCGTGTGCTACGCCAAGGACGGACAGGCCATCGGCATCGGAGCCGGACAGCAGAGCCGCATTCACTGCACCCGACTGGCTGGACAGAAGGCCGACATCTGGTGGCTGCGACAGCACCCGAAGGTGCTCAGCCTGCCGTTTAAGGAGGGCATACGCCGCGCCGACCGCGACAACACTATCGACGTTTACATCTCGGAGGACGAGCACGACGACGTACTGCGCGACGGTGCCTGGCAGCTGTTCTTCACCCGTCAGCCTGATGTGCTCACCTTGGAAGAGAAGAAAGAGTGGATAGCACAGAACACCGACGTGGCCCTGGGCAGCGATGCCTTCTTCCCCTTTGGTGACAACATTGAGCGTGCCCATAAGAGCGGAGTGAAATATATTGCCCAGGCAGGAGGTTCTGTGCGCGACGACCATGTCATCATGACTTGCGACAAGTATGGTATCACCATGGCCTTCACCGGAGTAAGATTGTTCCACCACTAATTCATTGTATGGACGATTTTCAGAACATCTTGATGAACGGCATCTCCTTCGGCAGGGGCGGCGACCATAAAGACCCTAACGAAGGGAAGGTCAAGACCAAGGCCAAGAAGAAGCAGTATGTTACCGGTGCCCACGGTAGCGGATCTGCCCGTCAGAAGGCAAAATACCGTGAGCAGAGAGCCAACAGGAGGAAGAGGGGTTAACAAAATGGAAAACAGATATTTGGCAGACCCTCAGCGCTATGAGGGACGAATGGAATACAACCGTTGCGGGCGCAGCGGCGTGCTGCTGCCTCGCCTGTCGCTGGGCTTCTGGCATAACTTCGGCAGTGTTGACCCCTATGAGAGGTCGAGAGAGATAACACGTTATGCGTTGGATCACGGTGTGGTGCACTGGGACTTGGCCAACAACTACGGTCCGCGCTACGGCTCGGCAGAGGAGACCATCGGCCAACTGATGGACGACGATTTCCGTCCCTACCGCGACGAACTCTTCATCGCCACGAAAGCGGGATATGACATGTGGCCTGGACCATACGGCAACTGGGGGTCCAGGAAATACCTCGTCAGCTCGCTCGACCAGTCGTTGCAGCGCATGCATCTGGACTATGTAGACCTCTTCTATTCACACCGCTACGATCCTGAGACACCGCTCGAAGAGACATTGCAGGCCATGGTCGATATAGTACGTAGCGGTAAGGCCCTCTACCTGGGCATCTCGCGATGGCCGCTGCCTGCCCTGAAGGTGGCCTGCGAATACCTGCGGCAGCGAGATGTACCACTGCTTATCTACCAGGGGCGTCTCAACATGCTCGACCGATCACCGCAAGAAGAGGGCATCCTGGACTACTGCCAGGAACAGGGCGTAGGCTTCATCTCCTTCTCACCCCTGGCTCAGGGACTGCTCACCGACCGCTACCTGCAGGGCATCCCTGCCGACAGCCGTATGTCGAAAGGTAAGTTCCTCAAGGAAAGCATGCTCACGCCCGAGCTTTTGGATCAGTTGAAAGCCTGGAACGCAGAGGCAACAGCACAGGGTCAGACTCTGGCCGAGCACGCCCTACGCTGGATACTCAAGCAGCCTGGCGTAACAAGCGTACTCGTTGGTGCCAGTTCGACCGCGCAGTTGGAAAAGAATCTAAAGTGTGTAATGTTAAGATAATGAAGCAGGTACTACTTATCAACGATATTGCAGGGTACGGCAAGGTGGGCATGGCGGCCATGCTGCCAGTGCTGTCGTATATGGGCATACCAGCCTTCTGCCTGCCTACGGCACTGGTGTCTAACACGCTGAACTATGGCGAGTTCACACAGATGGATACCACCGACTATATGCGTGAGACGTTCCCCATTTGGAAACATCTGGGCTTTCACTTCGATGCTATCTCCACCGGACTGATGTTCAGTCGCGAACAGGCCGAGCTGGTCGAGGCTTACTGCCGCGAACAGGCAGCACTGGGCTGCACCATCTTTGTCGACCCAGTGATGGGCGACGGTGGTGAGCTCTACAATGGCATTGACCAGCGGCAGGTGGAGCTGATGCGACGGATGGTCAGCGTAGCCCATCTGGCAAAGCCCAACTATACCGAGGCCTGCTACCTGGCGGGCGTACCATGCAGTAAGAGCGGCATCACCACCGAGGTAGCCCGTCGTCTCCTCGACAGCATCCTCATGCTTGGTGCCCGCTCGGTAATCATTACCAGCTGCATCATCGATGGCAGGAACATGGTATGTGGATATGATGCCGATGCCAGCGAGTATTTCTTCCATGACTATGAGGAGATTCCGGGACAGTTCCACGGTACAGGCGACATCTTCTCAGCTGTTCTTATCGGCAGCCTTCTTGGTCAGCAACTGCCCCTGCCGCAGGCCACCCGCCGTGCCATGGATGTGGTAAGCCAGATGATAGACCGCAACCGAGACGTGAAAGACCATAACTGCGGAATCTTTATAGAACGCTGTCTCGATTTGCTTTAGCCTTATTCAAGTTTCTGAAGTTCTTTCTCCGTTGTGCTACGAAAGCGTCTCCAATCGTCGTCGAGCGCTTTTCTACCACAGATTGCACGGATTAAACAGTTTTTTTTTGCTGCGCGTGGTCAGGGCATTTAGCAGATTATTATGACGATCCAAGCGGCAGAGCCGATTGCGCGTGGTTACTATTTACTAGTTGCCCCTTCTTTCCATACCCACGCTAAAATTTTTCCATGGGGTGTTGAATTCTCTATTGTGTAACCATCTGATTTGCAGTGGTTTTAAATTGCGACCTATCTGCGTATTTTCCATAGGTAAATGATACGGCCTTCAAAAAAATGTTGTAACTTTGCAACCGAGGAACAACGAAAAACCAATCAATGTATACGCGAGTATTATACATATTTATTATGTGTGTTCTGCTGGCTACATGCAGCCAACAGCAGCAGGAGTCTGATACGCTGACTGCAGCACATTGTCTGGAGGTAGCAGAGGCTGCTTTGGCCAATGACAGCATCCGCTTGGGCGAGACGTTACTGCGAAGGACCATCCAATTGGCAGAAGCCTCGGATGACTGGCACACCAATTATATAGCCTACCAGCGACTGGCCGACGCCTTGTCGCAAAGCAACCCCGAGGAGGCCCTGCGGCTGATGAAGAAAGCCCTTGCCGTCTATGAGCAGCATCCCGATAATGAGCGGAACCATGTCATCCTACTCGACTATGCAGGCACCTACGCAGCGCAAGTTGTTTTCACCAAAGAAGAGGACTTATACGACGAGGCCCTCGGCTTCATCCATCGTGCCTACGACATAGCCAAGAAAAACCGGATGACCGACCTGGAATGCCAGACGCTGACCAGCCTTGCCAACATTGCCTGGGCAAAGAACGACTACCGACAGGCTCTCGACCATGCCCGTCAGGCAGAGGCTGTGGCAGTTCAAGGAAATATGCCATCCCCACCAGACCTGCGGCAAGGGGCATTACAGGTACTTGCCCGCAGCTACCTCAGTCTCAACATGCTCGACTCGGCAGAGACCGTCTTTAGGCAGATGGAGCCTGGCGGCGATGCTCATCTGGCCTATATCGTGCAGAGCAGCCTTGCCAGGATAGCTCTTCGACGGCTGGGTGCCATACAGGTGGAGGACAGCGTGGCCTAAGCCTTCGAATGTGTGGAGAACTTCTACTATAAGGCTCTTGAACAGAAGGATGAGTACTATCAGCAGACACTGCACCAGGAGATGGAGAACCAGCAACTGGTATACCGTTCACAGATGTATCGCCGCACGCTCCTTGTCGTCATCATCGCTACGGTGATAGTGCTCATGGTGGCGCTGCTGGCCGTAGGCTATCGCATCCGTATGCTTCGTCAGCAGCGGGCATATCAGCAGTCTCTGTTGGAGAACAAGCTGCTCGTGCAGGAACAGAAGAGCCGACGGCTGCAACAGGAGGCAGAGCATCAGAAAACGCTGTTGCACCAGGCAAACGAGGTGGTGGCATTCCTACAGGACTTCATACTGGAACGGACGGAGGTGATGAAGAAACTCAACCAGAGCGGTGACGCGCTCATCTATCTCAGTCAGCATGAGTGGTGCGAGATAGAGCGTACGCTCAACGCCATCGACAACAACCGCTTTGCCAACCTGCGTGAACAGTACCCCACGATGCAGGAAGACGACATCCGCCTGTGCATACTCTCCCGCCTGGGTTTGAGCAACCGTACCATCGGCAACATCTACTGCATCACCATCTCTGCCGTACTGCACCGCAAGCTCAAACTGAAGAAGGAGGTGTTCGGAGAGACCAACCCCGACGTTACGCTAGAGCAGATACTTAAGAGTTAAGAGTTCTTGGACGAGCCAAGCGGCGAAGCCGAGCGGAGAGACTTTTGTTAGGAGTTAAGGAAGTTAAAGGAGTTAAAGGCAATACCCTGCATGTGGTAGCCATTCGGCTTAGCTGCTTGCTATCGGCAGGACGCAAGAATTTCTTTACTTTCATTCTTCAATTTTCCTAGAGATGATAGATAACAATTAAACAAATGAGGATATGAAACGTACATTATTATTTATTGCATGTGTGCTGGCATCTATTACAATGTTGGCACAGGAAGAACCAGATGATTACATTCCCTTTGTAGAGCCAGGCAAGACGTGGCATGTGGAGAGCTCTCCCGTAACCTACAAACAGTACTATCATTTTCTTACATACTGGATGAACGAGACAGAAGAGATTGATGGGAAGACCTACTTCAGGTTAAAGCAAAAAGAGAATCCATCTGCTGACGTGTATGATGTGGGATTGTTTCGTGAGGAAAATCGTCGTGTGTATAAGTATGACGAGATGGAAAGAAGGGAAATCATGCTGTATGACTTCTCACTGAAAGAGGGCGATACCTTCGTCTACGAACTTGATGCGGGCATTTTAATAAACGGCAAGGTGCTGAAGCAGGGATGGTTGACAGACGGTCCCCAGATAGTGTCGTCGGTTACTTCTGTTTCTGCCGATTCCTTGGATGTCAAGTACCGTTGGTTACGAACATGGAGTATTGGCCGTGACGATGGTGCGGGAGGATACCATGAGTTTTTAACCTGGGTGGAAGGTGTCGGTACGTTAGTTAATACGTTCTGTCCTCTTTGTTTGGGAGGGATGAACGCTGTGGCTTACGTTGAAAGGAATGATTATACAACAGACTTTCTGTCAAACAACTATCTGCCTTTCTCATTTTATAATATGTTTGGACTTGTTCACGGCTGCAACCTGCCTACGGGTAAAACCGATTCGGATAGTGACAGACATCATCAGCTTACCTACGAACAGGATGGCGACCGCCTGCATGTCTATGGAAAGGTGTATACCCAATGTGGGCCCAACAACTATGCCTACTTCATTGAGGAGCCGACAGAAGACCCTTTGGTGCACAGACTGCATTTCAGGATACAGGAGGTAGAGCCGCTTGCCGATTGCATGGCTCTCCATGCTACCAACTTCTATGTGCCTGGCTTCGACCCCAACATGAACTATATCGTGGTGGACAATCAGGGCGAGGAGCATCCAGTGGTCAACAAGATACCACAATTGGCTTATCGGCCATTCGTAGAAGATAGTAAGGTGTGGACAGTAGGAGCCTTGAACTCGGGTAATCCTGTGCAGTGGGTTGAGCACTTCTACTTCGATGGTGATACCATCATCGACGGAAAGACCTGCAAGCAGATGATGCGCCAGCGGTATGTCAGCCATGATTTTCCGGAATATTATTCGGATAGGTCTTCCCTGAGCTGTGTGGGAGCATGGTACGAAGAGGAAAAGAAAGTGTATCAATATGACTCTACAAACCTGCAGTTTAAGCTGATGTACGACTTCTCTGCCGATGCAAACGACACCCTGCAGATAGATAATCAATCTTACGTGATTGGGCCGAGGCAGACAGGAGGGCTGACAGGCTTCAAGGGTATTTATAGAAATGTTGAACATGTAGGTGGAGGGTGTAGTCTGAAATGGCTGGAAGGTGTAGGAAGCCTTGATTGCACAACAAACAATGTATATCCTGGACCTGTAGACCCAATGTGGTTCCTGATGTCATGCACCGTGGGTGATGAGGTTATCTATCTCCTCGACGGAGCAGAGGATGGAGCCACCCCAGACGTCCTGAGCGCACCCAAGAAGCGCTTCGACTTCACCCATACTATCAAGACAAAGCCGCAAGCTCGGAACAAGAAAGGAGCAGGGGAAGTACAGTCGCTATATGGCGAATATAACGAGCAGAAGCTGGGCATTCATCTAGACCCTCTTGACGATGCCTATGTGGTACGCATTACCGGCGAGCAGGGCAAAGTGGCCTACGAGAAAACCATCAACGCGGGCAGCATCGTGGGGCTTGACATCGATATCTCTGCCTATGCCGTAGGCCGTTACAGTGTCACTGTAGAGAACAGCCAGGAGGTCTTTACAGGTGAATTTGAGGTGCTGACGGCAGGAATCGAGGAGAATGTAAAAATTGAAAATAATAAAAATGAAAATATCTACAACCTCCAAGGTCAGCGCATCAGCTCCCTGCAGAAGGGGTTGAACATTGTAAACGGAAGGAAGGTTTATGTGAAGTAAAGCCGCAGTGGGTTTATTACGCAAAGCTCCTCGGTTCAAGGAGATGATGGGGAGTGAAAGTGACAATAGTGTTGACGTAAGAGCTGTTGTCACTTCCACTCCCTTTTTCACTTCTTATTAATGTAATCCGGTTATAGGTGAAAGTTTTTCAAGAATAAACTTGGAAATTCGGAAAAATTGACTACCTTTGCAACGTATAAGAAAAACGTATATGAAAATACCTTTCAAACTGCTAGCTGTGGGGGCGGTGATGCTGGCGGTGGCCTCGTGTACCGCCCACTACCAGATAGCCAGCGTAAATAGGCAGCGACTGCTCATAGACAGCCGCTATGACAGTAATCCTGATGCCAAGGCTGCGGCTTTCCTCACACCCTATAAGGTGAAGGTAGATTCGGTTATGAGCCCCGTGATGGGAGTGGCTGCAAGCGACATGGACAAACGACGTCCGGAGAGTGAAATATCGAACCTGCTGGCCGACATACTGGTATGGTCGGGAAAGGACTACAACGAGAAACCCGTCTTCGGCGTCTACAATATTGGTGGCATACGAGCTGCCCTGTCGAAAGGCGTGGTGACATACGGTGACATTAACGACATTGCTCCCTTCGAAAACAAGATTGCATTCACCACTCTTACCGGAGCGAAGGTGCTGGAACTCTTCAGCCAGATGGCAAAACGGGGAGGTGAGGGCGTCAGCCATGGCGTGGAACTGGTTATCACTACCGACGGGAAACTGCGCTCGGCAAAGCTCAACGGAAAGGAGATTGACCCCAAGGGCGAATACCGCGTAGTTTCTATCGACTACTTACTGCAAGGCAACGACGGCATGACGGCACTGCGCGACGGGACGAACATCAACTCACCCCAGGCAGATGCCGACAACACAAGATTTCTCATTATGAACTACTTCAAAGCTATGCATGCACAGGGAAAAGAGGTGGACGCAAAGGTTGAAGGGAGAATAAGGGTGGAGTGAAGAGTTAAGAATTAAGGGTTAAGAATTAAGAAGTATCGCCTGCGGCTAGTAAGAAGTAAGAGGTATGAAGTAATTCTAAATTGATACTTCTTAATCGCAGCGAAGCGAGAAAACATCTAAATTCTTAAATCTAAATTCTAAAATTAAGAGTTATGAAATACAGACACTACGGTTTAGCAATCATCATTTGTCTTCTGTCGTTCAGTGGCGTTGCCGCTCAGAAACAGAAGACTATCACCATACTGCATACTAACGACACTCATAGTACTATCATGCCGTTGAACCCCAACCTGGCCGACACACTGCTTGCCGGCAGGGGAGGCTTCCTGCGAAGGCTGGCTATGATAAAAGAGGAACGGCAGGCCGACCCCGACCTGTTGCTCATAGACAGTGGCGACTTCTCGCAGGGGTCGGCCTATTACTCCATGTTCCAGGGTGACGTAGAGGTGGGGCTGATGAACCTCATGCACTACGATGCCGCCACCATAGGCAACCATGAGTTCGACTTCGGACTGGAAAACATGATTAGAATATTCCGAAAGGCAAAGTTTCCCATCATCTGCTCCAACTACGACTTCACGGGAACCGAACTGGCTAAGATAGTGAAGCCATACACCATCATAAAGCGTAAAGGAGTGAAGATAGGCCTCTTTGCCCTGTGTCCCAAGCTGGAAGGGCTGGTGTTTACAAAGAACTACGGGCCGCTGGTCTATCTGGACCCCATTGAGGTGGCCAACAACATGATAGACATACTGAAGAAGCAGAACAAGTGCGACTATGTGATATGCATCAGCCACCTGGGATGGCAGGGCAAGGACTTCATTGACCCTTGGGTCATCCAGAACACCACTGGCATTGACCTGGTTTTGGGAGGCCACTCACATACCTATCTTGACAAGCTGGAATATGTGAACGACAGCGAGGGACATCCGGTGCCTGTTGACCAGAACGGAAAGCACGCTGCCTTTGTTGGCAAGCTGAAGCTGGTGTTTGACAAGAAGTGAAGAGTTAAGAGTTAAGAGTTCTTTGCAAGCAAAGCGGCAAAGCCGAGCGATTGCCTGCGGTGAGTATGAAGCAGGGGATTATGTGGAAAGAGGAATATGGAAAGGGAAATGAAAGATGAAGCTTGAAGACTGTGTATCGATGCTTACGGAGCATGGCATCAAGCCTACCTCTAACCGTATCGTTGTGCTGAAAGAACTGGCTGCATCGCCACATCCGGTAACGCTCAACGAACTGGAGATGCACATCCTGTCAATAGACAAGTCGGGTATCTTCCGCGCACTCACCCTCTTCCGCGAAAACCACCTTGCACATGTCATCGATGACGGCTCGGGGGCAGTGCGCTATGAGCTATGTCACAGCAGGGCTGCAGATACCGACGATGACCTGCACGTTCACTTCCTTTGCGAAGAGTGCCGCCAAGTGTATTGCCTTGACGGTGTGCCGGTACCACAGGTTGATATGCCGCCAGGTTTTAGTGCCGTGACGGCAAGCCATATTGTGACGGGTGTTTGCCCGAAATGCTCAGACAAGAACCACAGATGAAAGAAAGATTCATTCAATAAACATTTAACAAATTATTTAAAATCAACTATGGGATTAATTGAACAAATCATTGCGCGTGCCAAGAGCAACAAACAGCGCATCGTGCTCCCCGAAGCAGAAGAGGAGCGCACACTCTGTGCAGCCGACCGTGTGCTGGCCGACGACATTGCAGACCTCATCCTTATTGGTAATCCAGACAAGGTGCACGCCTTGGCCGCAGAGAAAGGACTGAAAAACATTGACAAGGCCACCCTTATCGACCCGCTGAACTACGAGAAGAGTGA
>CAMYZK010000026.1 GCA_947303825.1 uncultured Prevotella sp.
CTGTTTTTGGAGCTGCCGGGTCGTCGGTCCCTAGAATGTTGACTGTCACCTGTTGGGTGTCCTGCTTGTCCTTGCTGCTGTCTTTCGATCCGCATGACAATACTGCAAAAACCGACATTGTGGCAATGCCGAAGATGATGTTTTTTCTTTTCATGGTCGTTTTGTTATTATTATCTTGTTAGTGAGAATTTCACGCTGACACCGAAGTCCTGAGTGGTGGTGGGGTAGCTGCTGGATGACAGCAGTGGGGTGTTGGTCTGCCGGTCGTAGTAGGCCGTGATGGTGAGGAATCGCGACAGGGTGTAGTCGGCCTGTAGTGAGATCTTCAGAGCCGAGTTGCCGCTGCTTGCCGACGAGACGCCGCTGGCAATGTCGCGAGTGATGGCGGCCTGCTTGCGGAAGGAGATGTCGAGGCGTGTGTTAAGGTCGTGGTTAACACCGCCCTTGGTGCTTGTCTGCTTGGACTGTTGCTTCTTGTCGTCGTCGTCCTTGCTGCCTTTCTTTCCTTTTACCTTGCGGTGGCTGCTGCCCGTTCCGAAGAGGTTGAGATTGCTTATCTTATATCCCAGGCCCACTACCCAGTCTTTTGAGCGCGACTCGTTTATCTGGACACTGGTCATGGAGAGGTTGAGCACTCTGGAAGACTTATATTCAACCTTCACCGTCATGTTGTTTTTCAGGGTGACGTCCATGCCCAGCAGTGGCGAGAACGACTCGTTGATGCTTACGGTGCTGATGTTGAAGGGTGACGATGGTGTGTAGGAGCCGTCGGCAGCCTGTATGTAGCCCAGGTCGCCCATGTATTCCAGCCATGAACTGAAGCTGGCGTAGGAGCCAACGCTGTAGACACTCTTGTAGGAGTGGTTCAGGTTGACACTCTTGAAGGTGTTGGCAAAGAACGGTATCTTCGACAGGCCGCTGTAGCGCACTGTCCAGTTGGGCAGCAGGCGGGAGAGGGTGGGGAAGATGTCGAGCGACTTGCCTCCTCCTGCGGTATAGGTGGAGAGGAAGGCAGGTATAAGTACATCGGCAGAGTAGGGGTCTACAGAGTTGAGAGTTGAGAGTTCTTGGACGAGCCAAGCGGCAGAGCCGAGCGGAGAGTTGAGAGATGAGGATTGAGAGTTGTGAGTTGAGAGAGAAGATGGGTATTGTGCCTGTACGCGGTCGCGGAACTGTGGTATGGCAGCACAGAAGCGGTCGAAGGTCTTTGAGCGGTAGCCGTTGTTGGCGTTGCCCATGCCTTCGAGTGCACTGCCTATGGAAATAGTGGTCATGGTGAACGTGCCGCTGTGTGTAGTGGGCATTCCGGCATACATGAACTGCACACTGCGTGCACGGTTGACGGTGCGTGTTGCCGAGAGGTCTATCTTAAGGTCGCGAACAGGCTCCAGGGTGGCTCTCAGCTGGAAGTCTTCGGTGTTCTGGCTCGACGAGGGTGTGGCCACGCTGTCGTTGCACAGCAGCCAGTTGTTGTCAAGGGCTTTCTGCACATAGCCGTCGCCTGTCAGACCGAAGGCGAAGTCCAGTCCGGGAGAGAGTATGTCGCCGGTGCGCTGTCCCAGCATGTCGCCTATGTTGGGCATGAAGCCTGGTAGTGTCATGGAGCGCTGGTTGCGGTAGGTGATGTTTACCGTGCGTAGCATCATGAGGAAGCGTGCTGCCTGCTGTGCCGGGTTGTACCACCACTGGTTGTCGAGCGGCTCCTTGGGTGTGATGGAGAGCTTGATGGACAGTTTTGATGCCTGCTCTTTGGACTTTGTGTTTTGAGCTTTGAGGTTTGGCTTCTTTGCTTTGGGCTTAGAGTTGGCTACTGCAGTGGTTGAGTCGTTGGAAACAGAGTCTGCGACAGCAAGCTTTCCATTTTCCTCTTTCTTCTTTCCACTTTCCTCTTTCTTCTTTCCACTATCCTCTTTACTCTTTCCACTTTCCTTGGGTAGCCATACCTTTATCTTGTTGTCGTCTACGACTTTCCATCTTATGGGTACCAGCTTGCCGTCTTTGCCTTTTGCGCTGACTATGAGTCGCTTCGACTTCTTGCCGTGCTGTACCTCAATGACGGTGTCGGGCAGTATGGTAATCTCTTTCTGGAAGGTGTTCTTGTTCTTGGGCAGCTGTTTCTCGTCCTTTGTCTGGTTGTCCTTCTTGTCCTTTCCGTTCTTCGCTGCGTCCTTGTCGTCCTTCTCTTTTGCGTTCTTAGCCTGATTGTTGTTCTTCTTCTTGTTGGGCTGTACCTTCTGCGGCTGCTTCTTGAACCGCTCGTTGGCCTTCTTCAGGAAGGGAATATGGTTGTATAGCGTCTCTAGGTTGAAGTTGCCGTTCAGCTGCACGTTCCTGTTGTTTTTTATGGTGTTTCCCAGTGAGGTGCCGTCGTCCAGCTCAGTACCTCTCAGCCATGAGTAGGTGGCATTGTAGCTGGCATCCATCTTTGCCCAGTCGAAGATGGGGAGCTTGTCGAGCGGCAGCTGGTAGGATGCGGTAAAGGTCTGCTGGTAGTCCAGGGGTGTTCCCCAGTGTCTTACGCTCTGCCACACCGAGTCTTTCCATGCCTGATAGTGGTCGGCATAGAGGTCTTTGTTGATGGGGGTGTAGGGCTCTTCTATCTCGGCGTGGGTGGCACTCTGGAAGTTCATGTGCAGGTTCTTTGTAAGGTCCCATCTTATCTGGAAGTCCCTGTTCCAGAGGAACTGCTCGGAGAAGGTGAGTGGCAGGTTGGGGTCTTCGGTGTTCTCAAGGTCGCGCTCCTGCAGCTCGTAGTATGTGCGTTGCAGCTCACAGTTGAACGAGATGCTCTGTGGCAGGTAGTTCAGTCCGAGAGCCTTTGGCAGCTGCATCCACTTTGACTTGCTCTTCGACTTCTTGAAGGGTTCCCATGTCTTGTATACGGGTGAGTAGGAGTAGTTGATGGAGCCTTTCCACTGGTCGTCGTTCTCGTAGACTGTTGTCTCACCGGTGTTGTTGCGGTGTGAGTGGCTGTATGAGAACGAGAAGTTTGCCGGGTCTATGGGCAGCGGGTGCTTCTTGTTCTTTATGTCTACGCGGGCATTTGAGAGGGAGAAGTTGCGTGTGATGTGCTTTGTCACGGCAATGCTCTCTATGGAGTCGCGTTCGCGTTTGTTCATGGCACTCTCCAGGGCATCGTCAAGCTCCATGTCGGTGTCCAGCGGATTATACTTCGGACTGATGCTCTCCTTGGTGTATGAGTAGTAGAGTGGGGCACTTACCTTGGCCTTTTCGGGGAAGAGCTTTCCCAGTTCGACATTGGCGGTGACCGAGTATGACTTCTCTGTGTTGGTGGAACGCTGCATCACGGTCTGCTCCAGTCCTCCAAATCCGTCGGTAACGTAGCGTCCCGTCATGTTAAGGCTTCCCAGGTCGCTCAGCTGTATGTTCATTGCTCCGCTGGCAGCCCAGCCCCCCTCGTTGTTGGCCTCTCGCAGACGGAGTTCGTTTACCCACACCTCTCCCGACTTGATGGAGGGGCTGAGGTTGCGTACACCGATAATCATTGTCTTTACTTCGCCCAGCGACGGGTTGCCAATAATTGATATCTTGTTGTTGGGTTTGTCGGGGTCGTAGTCGCTGTAGAGCTGTGTGTAGCTGGCAAGGCCTTCTGCCCGTGCCTTGTTACGAGCCTTCTTCAGGTTGGTGAAGACACTGAGGCGCACGTCGAGCATGTTCTCCTCGGGCCACACCATGATGCGGTCGGCAGGCACGTTCCAATGGTAATGGCCCTCGGGAGTTATCTTCAGCGGAATGAGGTATTCGTAGTAGTTGCTCTTGTAGTCGCTACCCAGGCGTATGAAGATGGCCAGCTGGTTGTCTTCCAGCTGTGTAGCGTTGGGCACGAGGTAGTTGGCGTGGACAAACATCTGCAGGCGCTTGTACTGTCTGAGGTCCAGATTGGTGTTCTTGTATACGGCTTTCGACTCGTTTTGCGAGAGGTTTTTCACCGTGAGGCACAGGGCCTGCTCGTTGTCTTCGGTGAGCTGCTGCTGGTTGGGGTCGGTCACACGGCTGATGCCCGGTGGCAGTACGTAGGCCACGGGCTGTCGCTCGGTGTTCTCTTCCACGTTTACGGCACTCATCTCCATTGTTCCCGTCTCGGCGGCAGCGCTGGTCTGCAGGTTCTGCTTGTACTGGCGCCATTCTCCCCTCACAAGGTCGAGTGAGCCGAAGCGCAGCGTTATGGGGTTCTCAAAGCCTGTGAGGAACATTCGCATGAAGCGTATGCTGGTGAAGTCGTTGATGGTGCCCACCTTTTCCTCCCATTCCTGCAGGGGTATGCGATACTGGTACCAGCGCACGGTGAGGGTGTCGCCATTGCGCAGCTTGGCGTTGTAGTCGCGGTGGTCTACTATGTACGAGTCATCGCTCTTCTGTCCCCGGTTGTATGCCTGCAGCTCGGCATCGCTTATGGGAATGCGGTACTGGAAGTAGCGCTCATACTCGTTGAGGGTATAGTCCTGGTTGATGTCCTCCACGTCGGGGCCTGTCTTGTAGCTGGTGTCGTACGACTCTGTCTGCTGGTCGCTCGACGGCGAGTTGCCCTGCGGGTTGTTGATACGCTTGTAGCGGTCTAGTATGCTCATTCGCTGGCTGTCGAAGTCGGAGCCTCGGAAGTAGTGGTAGTCATCGCCGGCAGGGTCGTTTCTCCATTCGTTGAGCAGCGAGTCGTTGGTCACCACGCTGCCTATCTTGTTGAGCCATTCGGCGTAAGCCCCGAACGAGCGTTCCTCCTCGTCGGTAAGTCCGTTGAGGCCCACGTCCTGCTTCTCGCGGCTGCCGCTGGTAGTGGCAAAGGCGTAGGTCTGTGTGGCCTGCACTGGTATCTTGCCCCACTGTGTCTCTTCAAATGTCGATGTTCCATCGACGGGCATGCCGCTCTCGTAGAACTTCTTGCCGTCGTGCAGCACATCTTCGCTCACCTCTCCCAGGTTGATATACAGCTCGCCCGAATACTGCGAGGCGGTGCCTTTTTCGCGAGTGTAGATGTATGGGTCAAGCAGCCAGAACTCTACATATTCTATATTGGCCTGCTCCAGGTCGGTGGTCTCCAGACGCCGCATCATGCCACCCCATCGCTGGGCGGGGTTCTTCAGCGTACCGTCGGCATTGTAGTCTGTGGTAAGGTTGTAGGGACCTCTCTCCTGCGGATAGTACGACAGGTTGAGCACGGGCAGGGTAGACGTTGCGCCGTTATACGACGACTGGTCGCGGTTGGGGTACAGCTCCCTTACGTATACCTCGCGTACATAGTGGTTGGACAGCTGCTCAAGGTCGCTCTTGATGTGTGCCGGTGTAAGGCTGCTGGAGCGTCGTGTGAAGATGGGGTCGATGTTGTACCATGCCAGTCGTGCACGGTTGAATCCCGATGTCACCCCCTCCTTGTCGGCACTCTCGGCAAACATCGACGGCACCGACGAGAGTACCCATGCCTTGGGGTCGCTCACGTCGAGCAGGTTCTTGGTGTTCTCGAAGTCGTCGATATACGAGGCATTGTCTTGCGTGCCTTTGGCATTGCCTGCGATGAGGTGGGCAAACTCTCCCGTCAGCGTTATCTGTGAGGGCTGCGTGAGGCTGAGCAGAGGCAGGCGGTCGAGCATGTTGGTGAGCCACTGCGACTGCTGCTTCCAGTTGATGTTAAGGCCCCAGAGGGTGTTGTTGAGAGGTTCCTCGCCCATGGCCACCTTCGTAGTCAGGGCCTGCTCGCTGAGGTGCAGCAGGGTGCCGCCCATGGAGAAGTTCTTGTTGAAGTCGTACTCCCAGTTCACTCCGAACATGGTCTTGCGGTGCAGCCATGCGTCGGTGTTCGACTCAAGCGAGACGTTGACATTTGTGCCTGCGTCGATGATGCTCTGGTTGAGGATGGTCACCTCGCCTGCCGAGTAGTCCACGGTATAGTCGGAGCCTTCCTTCAGTGTTACTCCGCCGGCAGTCACCACCACCGAGCCTTGGGGCACATAGCTGGCTCCAAGCGATATGACGTTGGCACTGGTGCCCTTGTACTGTCCGGTAAGTATGAACTTGTCTTTCTCTGCATTCTGCTTTGCCACCGTCTTGGTAGAGTCGTATAGCTGGTCAAAGCAGTACTTGTCGGCCAGGTGTGCCATGCCTTTCTGTGTGAGATAGTTGCGCAGATAGTCGCCGAAAGGCTCTGCCGAGGGTAGGAACACCCTGCCACCCTGTACGGTATATCCGCTTACAAAGTCGAACTGTCCGTTGGAGTGGGGCTTCATGTTGGCATCCAGGCGGTCCAGCCCCATCACCTTCAGCAGGGTGCTGCCCTTCAGGGCTTCCTCGGGCAGGTAGGTGAGGTAGGTGCCTGTGGTGTCGCTCTGGTACTTGATGTCCATCTTGAACTTTTCTTTCTCTACCGATGAAGCGAGGTAGTACACGTTTTTCATCATCAGGTTCCAGTTGCCTTGCGACGGATTGTTCGACGTGTTCTTCAAAGCTTTCACAAAGAGGCATTTGTTGGCCTGTGTGATGTCGGTAGAGAACTCTCCCACCTGGTATGTCTGTCCTCCGTAGGTATATTCGAAGGCCACAGCCAGCACCTGGTCTGTCTGCAGACCGGTTTTCAGCGAGATGAATCCCAGTGCCTCGTTGATGGTGTATTCCGACGACGAGAGCAGCCTTGCAGACGCCAGCTTCTCATAGTCTACGCCTCCGATGAGTCCGTTGAGCGACTCCAGCTGTGTTGTTACCAAGTCTATGCTGCGCGATGCCGAGTCGATATTGGCTATCAGCGTGCTGTATTCGTCGTTGGCCAGGTTGCCGGGTACGGGCATGCCCGTGGAGCTCCACATCTTGTTCTTTATGGTTGCGTTCTCGCCCAGGTCGGTAAAGGCCACAATGTTGCGGGTGTTTGATGTGGTGCCGGTCTTGTTTGTCACCCACACCTCAACCCTGTTCACTTTGATGCCCGTTGTGAGGTTGGGCAGCGTAGACATGGCCCTGTCGTACTGCTGACGGAAGAAGTGTGAGAGGAAGAAGTGGCGGTTCTCCTCATAGTCGGCAACGTCTATCTCGTAGGGAGTGGTCGATGTGCCGCCCTTCGACGAGACGCTTGTCGATGTGCTTTTCTTCTGCGACACTACCGTCTGTAGCTTCAGCTTGCCAAACTGCATGTCGGTGCGTATGCCGAAGAGTGACGATGCCCCGTGCACCAGCGAGTTGTTTGAGGGGAAGGTGACGTTGCCTGCCTCTACCAGCTTTATTATCTCATCTTCCTTGCCGTCGTACTTCAGCTTGAGGTTCTTCGTGTCGAAGTCGAAGGTGGCGTCGGTATTGTAGTTGAAGTTGAAGTTCACCTTGTCGCCCACCTTTGCGTTGGCACTGAGGTTTATCTTCTCGTCGAAGTCGAAGTTGGTGGTCTTGCGGTTACGTATGGGCAGCGACGGGTTGTCTATGTCTTTCTTTGTCATGCCCATCTTCAGCTCGGCTGTTCCCTGTGTCTTCACCCTTACGCCGCCCGGTCCGAAGATTTTCTCGGCTGGGCCCAGGTCGAAGTGCATGTCAGAGAACGAGAACTTGTCTTCGCCCTTCTGCTTCACGTTCTCCATGTCTTTCTTCCTGAAGAACTGCTGGCGGGCCTTCTGCTCGCTCCAGCGCATATACTCCTCGGGTGTCATCAGCACCGGGGCGTTGATATAGCTGTCGCCAATCTTCGAGCCAATGTAGTAGACGTTCAGTGAGTCGTCGTATTCCACCTTCTGCTTAATGTTCTCAGGCATCTTCAGGTCGAGGGCACTGGAGTCGAGGTCGGCCACCTCGGTTGGCGCAGTGGGCTGCACCTTCCATCGCTTGATGCGTATGGTGTCTACAGGTGGAGCTTGTTGCCATTCTTCTGTGGCAGGTGTCTCAGTGTCAACGGCAGAGTGCCTGCTGCCGGTATAGGCATGCGACGGCAGGAACGAGTCGCCGGCCACCGCGCTTCCCAGCGCAGCGGTAAGCACGCAGAACAGCAGGCAGCAAGCCAAGCCTCTGCCATAGGCTTTCTTGCCTCTTTGCGGCAGCATGTCGCCAGAGAAGGCTTTCTTGCTGCCTTGTGGCTGCAAGTCACCAGAGGTGGGGCGATTGCCTTTCTGCCTTGGTGTGCGGTGTCTGTTACTCATTCGTTTTGTCGTCTTTTCTGTTGCGGCGGGCGCACAGCACGTCTTATAATTAACGTTCCCAATATATAATTATTGTGTTGCTGCCTTTTTCGATAAAAGATTTTAAAAGATTCCGCCTTCCTCTTTCCACAAAAATAACTCTCAACTCTTAATTCTTAACTCTCAACTCAAAAAAGATTCTACGGACTTCAAAGACTGTCCATACAGTCCTTGAAGTCCGTAGACAAGAGTTGAGCAGGCCTGCTTATTTTGCTTTCCTCCTGGGATATATGCTTGCAACGCGGCTCAGGGGAGAGCGTCCGTCGTCCATCCGCTCCAGTATCTGCCAGTCTGTGCGGTAGTCTATTCGCTCTTGCACGGCAATGCGGTCTTTGGTGAGCCATTTCACTTGGCGGGTGGCGTTTCCCAACTTTATCGACTTCTTGCCGTTGTATTCTATCTTATCTGTCATGCCGCCTGTGTATGTGATGAGCACGCGGTGCTGCGGCATGAAGACCAGGAAGCAGTTGTTGTACTTGCTCTTGCGGTAGTTGTCGTGCAGGTTCGGAATATCTTTCTTAGCGTCGCGCAGCTCGTCAATATAGCCAATGATACGCCATGCCCCGAGCAGCGGGTTGTCTGCCTTGGCAGCCTCGGTGGTGTTGAGGGCATCGATTACCGTCTTTCCCATGTCAGAGTAGGAGCCTGCCACATACTTCTCTATGCACCAGCCCTCGTCGGGGAAGTAGAGGTGTCCTTTGTTCTCGCTCCACCACTTCATGGTGAAGTGTGAGGCATCGCTGTCGTAAACCATCGTGCTCTTGTCATCAGGCGACTCTGTTCGTTCACCGGTGTAGTTGAGCAACTGGCGGTCTGTATCTTTTATAGCGAAGGAGTTGCCCTGCACGACAACCATTAGCGTGAGGCTGTCGGTACATATCTTATACTGGTCGAAGGGAGCCTTTATCTCTCCCTTCTTGCCGGTCAGTGTGGTCAGCTTGTATATGCCACGCGGGTTCTCTGTCTGTGCGTTGCTTGCCAGCGGCAGTGCTGCAAGCAGTGTTGCCGCCAGTATTGTTATGGTCTTTCTCATATTAGTTTATTAGTTTATGAGTTTCTGAGTCTTTTGAGTTATGAGTTAGGTGTTCTGAAGTTTCTGGAGTTCTTGCGTCCCTTCGGTAGCAAGCGACCAGAGGTCGAGCGCAGAAGATAGTTTTGTTGTCAGAAGAGAACATGTTGCAAAGCTATTGTCTTTAACTCCTTTAACTCCTATGAATAGTCTTTAACTCCCTTAACTCCTTTAACTCCTTGATGTAATTCCTATGAATATCATAGCATGCCCTTTGTAGATGGCAGTTCATATCGGTATACGTCGCGGCGTATGGCCTGTTTCAGGCTGCGTGCCAGGGCTTTGAAGATGGCTTCTATCTTATGGTGCTCGTTCTGGCCTTCGGCATGAACGTAGAGGTTCATCATGGCCGCGTCGCTGAGGCTCTTGAAGAAGTGCAGGAACATCTCGGTAGGCATGTCGCCTATCTTCTCGCGTTGGAATGCTGTATCCCATACCAGCCAGGGGCGTCCGCCGAAGTCCAGGCACACATGGGCCATGCAGTCGTCCATGGGCAGCGAGAAGCCATACCTCTCCAGCCCCCGTTTGCTTCCCAGGGCCTGCCGCAGGCACTCACCCAGTGCCAGTGCCGTATCTTCTATGGTGTGATGCTCGTCAACGTTAAGGTCTCCCTTCACGTGAATGTCGAGGTCTATGCCTCCGTGACGCCCTATCTGCTCCAGCATGTGGTCGAAGAATCCCAGTCCGGTGTCGATGTTGCATGTTCCCTTGCCGTCGAGAGCCAGTGTAATGTCAATGTCGGTCTCTTTTGTGGTACGGCGCACGTGTGCCATGCGCTCGCCGTCAATGATGATGCTGGCGGCCTGTTTCCAGCTGGTGTCGGCATCCAGTATGATGGCCTTACAGCCTATGTTTTCTGCCAGTTGGCGGTCGGTGTCACGGTCGCCTATCACATAGCTTCCTGCAATGTCGTAGCTGTCGGTGTCGTCCATGTATTTCTTCACCATCCCTGTGCCTGGCTTGCGTGTCGGTGCGTTGTCTTCGGGAAAGTGGGGGTCAATAAGGATGTCGTCGAATCTTATTCCCTCGCCCTCCAAAGCCTGCAGGATGAAGTTCTGCGACGGCCAGAAGGTGTCTTCGGGAAAAGCGTCGGTGCCAAGGCCGTCCTGGTTGCTTACCATCACCAACCTGAAGTCAGTACGCTCAGCAATAAGTCCGAGCCACTTGAACACGCCTGGCTTGAAACGTATCTTTTCAAGGGCATCCACCTGCTCGTCTTGAGGTTCTTCGACCAGCGTTCCGTCGCGGTCGATGAACAATATTTTCTGTTTCATTTCTCTGTTTTTTTCTTTATGGTGTCATTCTTGTACAGGCAGGCGTTCCTCCAGATGTAGTAGATGGGGAAAAGCGTGGAGAGGTGAATGAAAGCCTGTACGAGTCCGCATACGGTGAATGTGATGAAATTCATCTGCGTGATGTTTTCAGGCAGGCTTGCGGCAGCACCAATGCCCGCAATGCCTTGTGCTTTTAGGTTAGACAGTGCCAGGATGATGGCGGGAAGCTGCAACACGAGCGTTGCTATGAGCACCACCAGCAGCATTACTAGTATGGTGGCCGTCAGCAGTCCCAGCTGTCGGCAGCGTACCATCTTCAGCAGCATGCCAGGTATCTTGCAGATGCCTCTCAGCGTGAACCGCCACGGCCAGCGTCCGTACCAGTGCAGTGTGCTTCTTATGTGTCCGCTCTTATAGTGCTCTTGCAGTGGAACCACACCGCCGGCAAAGGCAAAGACCAGCATTGCTAAGATAAATATCACTACGGTGGCCAGCCATATTCCTATCTCGGCCATCAGCGTGCCGCTGTGCCCCATGAGGGTGGGCAGCAGGCTGGAGAAGAAGTAGGTCATCGAGGCACCTAGTGCTATGGCATAGATCACTGCCTGAATCCATGATGAGCGTATCAGCTTCCAGATATTGCCCAGATACAGTTTATATCCGTCGCTCACCACAGCCTGAATACTCCGGTTGCGCTGCACCGAAAGACTGTCGTTTTGTTCCATTCTCCTGTGTATTTAGTCAACTTTCTGAAGTTATAGAAGCTATAGAACTCTTAACTCCTTACAAAAGTCTCTCAACTCTTAACTCTTAACTCTATTTGAACAGATTTATCAGCGTGGCCATCATCGTTGCTATCGATGCCGACGTGGAGCCTATGGCCAGCATCTCGGCGGTGCTCATCTTCTGTCCTCTCTGCTTGGTGGGCACCACTATCTCGCATCCAGGCTGCGGTTTGTGTTTCCTGCCCGCCTTGGCCACGTTGCCGTTCATATAAATAATGTATGTCTGTTTCTTCTTTGCGTTGTCCGAGTAGCCGCCGGCCTGGTTGATATAGTACTTCAGCTTCTTGCCGTCGACGAAGCCCGTGGTGTTGGGGTACATCACCTCACCGTTTATCTTTACCGTTCCCGAGTATTCGGGCACTATGATTCTGTCGCCCTCGCGCAGCACGATGTCGGCATCACTTCCTGGATGTGCCAGTGCCTTGTCGAGCTCAATGCCTACAGAGTAGGTGGAGCCGAGGTCGAGTTTGCTGATGTCGATGGTGTCTTTTGCTCCCACCGAGCGTTTTGCTGCTTTCTGCAAGGCCTCCTGGCGTGCCCGCTCCTCGGGTGTGCGCTGTCTTATGAGACGTGCTCCGGCGGGGTATGCCGTCTTTGTCAGTCCGCCGGCCTCGTTGACGATTTCGCTGAGGCGCTCGCTCTTCTTTGTCAGCGTGTAGGTACCTCCGAAGAGCACCTCGCCCTCCACAAAGACATTCTGCTGTGGTGAGTAGGCTGGGCTCTTCCTTACATAGACCTCGTCGAAGGGCTCCAGGTGGAAGGCCGTCTCGCCATCAACGACGAAGCCGTCCTTAATAGAGAAGCTGTAATGGCGTGCCAGGCTGCCCATCGACTCAGTGGCATTGGGGTCGGTGATGCGGCGTGCCACGTCAACCTTTACCATTGAGGCAGCATCGGTAAGACCGCCTGCCTGCAAGATAAAGTCTTCTACCGTCTCATTAGCGGCATAGAGATACACTCCCGGATATTGCACCTCGCCATGGATGGTGAGCGTGGGAGGCTCGATAGACTCCTTGCGGCTGGGAATCCACAGCACGTCCTCATTGCGCAGGGGAACGTCGGCCACCTTGCCCGACATGATCCCGGCCAGGTCTACCGACAGCACCTCTAGGGTGCGGTCGCCCTTCATGCGGTGCATCACGCCTCGGGCAGTGAAGGCATCCTCGGTCATTCCGTCGGCAGCCTCAAGCAGCGAGCGCACGGTGGTGAGCTTGCCGCCTATCTCATATTTCCCGGGGTGGAACACGGCTCCTTTTATCTCGGCCATGTTTGAATAGCGGGCAACGATGGAGTCTACCCACAGCGAGTCGCCGTCGGCCATCTGGAACGTGGTGAAGTCAAACTCGCCGACAGTATGCACGGAGTAGAGGGCACCCGACTTTCGGGTTACTCTTACCGACTTCTTGAAGGCGTCGCCAGTGAATCCGCCGGAGTATTTCAGCAGGGCCGAGAGGCTCTCTCCTGTCTTCATCTCATAGAACATGGGGCGTTTTACATGACCCGTGGCGTTGACCAGACAGTCGTAGGCTCCTACGATGATAACGTCGTTGTCGGTGAGCTTGACATTGCCGGTAGCCTTGCCATTGAGTATGAAGTCATAGACATCGACCGTAGAGATGAGTCGGTTGTTGCGGTACACCTGAATGTTGCGCAGTGTGCCCAGATCGTTCACGCCGCCTGCCATGTAGAGGGCGTTGAAGACGGTGGAGAATGCCGACAGTGTGTAGGTGCCGGGGTTGTTCACCTCGCCCATCACGTTTACCAGTATGGTGCGTGTCTGCCCTACCGAGAGGCGTATCTTGCTTCCCTGGAAGTGACCGCCTATCTGGGAATACAGCCTCTGGTTGGCCTGGGCAACGGTGAGTCCGCTCAACTGTACGGGACCGACGCCCTCAATGCTGACGTAGCCGTCGGGGGTTATCGTCTCGTTGATGTTCATCTGCGAGGCTCCGTATATCTCTATCCCTACGGCATCGCCGGGGCCGAGCCTGTAGTCGGCAGGCGTGGCGATGTTCATGTTAGGCTCAAAGCTCAACGACTCGTTGTTGAAGATGTCGTGGCCGAAAATCTTGTTCTTCTGCGCTTTCTGCTGTTCGAGCAGCTGTTCGAGCAGCGCAATGGAGTCTATGGGCATGATTCCTCCCAGCTCGGCCTGCATCATCAGCACGTCGCTGTCGTTTGTGTCATAGCCCGTGTTGCCGTTGGTGGAGCGTCTCACCTGATACGACCCCGAGCCGGTGGTGTTGGTGTTTGCATTGTTGCGCTTCTGTCCGTTGTTCTTACGCAGGCGGTCTTCGGCCTTGCTTACGGCTTCGTCGGCCACCGTTCCCATGCCGGTCTGCTTGATCTGACGCTCATACTTGCGCCTTACACGCTGTATCTGCTGCACGTCGACGCCACGCTGCAGCAGCTTGGTAACGATTTCCGACTGTGATGTGCCTTTTTGGTTCTCTTCCATGATGAATGAGACCAGCTGCTGGTCGCTCATTGAAGACTGGGCCATAGCACTCATCATGGCAAAGAGCAACATGAACGTCGAGAGTAAACGCCTTTTCATTTCCCTGTTAGTTATATCGTTTTTTGTTATTTCCTATTCTTATAATAAACTCCTGAATTCACAGATTATTGCAATGATTCGGCAAAATTACGAAAAAACGAGCATAGTACAAAGATTTTTACTTTTTTTATGTCTCGCACTTATGAATATAATTCTTCATTGTTACAAAGGCAAAATGTGAAAACAGCTTCTTTCGCATAGCTTGTGATTAGCGTTGTTGGGTCTTATTCGATAATGTAGGCAGACATTTGGCAGAACGTTTTTACTCACACAGCGGGATAACTACTTTCACGTATGTGTTCTTATAGTTCTCACACACAATTGGCCGGTAGAGCTTGGGATGACTGGCATCCGAGGTGGATTTGTTGCACATTCTGTTGCAAAGGTACTAGAAATACCATTAACATGCAAGTGTTTGTTCAGATTTTTCGACGGTTGTTGAGTGATTCTTCCATTATTTTTCATGAATCTTCCCATACATGAAAAATGCGATTATCCGCATATCCTACACCCAGTACTGATTATCAGGTGGTTAGTGCGAATTTATCCGCACGACATCCGCTGTTTATCCTACACCCGGGAGCAAGATAACCAACCGAAATAAGATGGAAGATGCACAATGGGAAATAACATGTCTGAGTCCACTTTAAAAAGTAAACCTCGCTTATATTATTATATTTTGTCTGTCT
>CAMYZK010000027.1 GCA_947303825.1 uncultured Prevotella sp.
TTTAAGTTTGCACGAAGGATGACATCGCAATGGCCTTTAGAGTGGGCTGCACCTATTGCACACCCGGGAATGGTGAACACATACAGCTTGCACTTCTTCCCCAGCGAACACTTCCTTACCAACAAGGTGGAGTGGGCCGACGAGGGAGACGTGTACATGGACAAGAATCCCAAGAAGAAGTACTTCTACAACAGGGAGTTGGTATGGCAGATGCCCGGATGGTACTTCAACCTGAGCTACAAGCAGAAGAACTATATCAGGGAGAAGATCAATGACAAATACTACATCATCTTCACGCTGTGGAAAGACGAGGAACACACCCAACCCCTTACCTTCGACTATTTCAAGGAGCAGCTATGGTTGGGCGGATTCTCGGACGACCCCAACATGATGGTGAAAGACCGCAACTACATCGCCCTGCCGCATAAAGGCTTCGACGACTGGACCATGTTCATCCCCTGGACCACGATACACTACTGGTGGAAGGACGGCATAAAAGCCACAAAGGACAACCACACCTGCTTTGGCTACTACACCCTGACACTGAGCAACGACGGCAAGACACCCGCCACCAACCATGACTTCGACTATTCGGGATGGCTGTCCATAGACGTTGGCTACGAAGAAACACAAAAAAAACCGACACCCCCTGGAGGGACTGGAGAGCGACGGGATACATGCCAACACCCGTGGTTTAAATATCACAAAGACTACAGAGGCATACACAGTGAGCCCAAGCCAAATGGATGTACCACCGACTACAAGAAATACTGGGTATGGAAGAACTGCGGCGTGTGCGATGCCAGCTTCGGCTATGAAGAGGAGTTGGACCCCATAGGCACACGCTGTACCAACCACGACATGAAGGAGGTGGGCAGAAAAGAACGGGAGAAAGTAACGACGATTGGCGGAGTGAACGGAAACACCATAGAAGTGAAAACCATCATCGATGTTGTCTATGCATGCCAGAATGAGTGCTGCGACTACAAGATGACCATCCCCACATCAAAGACAGAGACAACCATCGTCGACCCGCCACTTCCACCAGAAGGAGAAGAACAAAAGTGTCCTCCACACATCTGGCATTACTCCTCGGAGAAGCATAAGCAGACAAGCAGCTATCCTACTACCGTCATAGAGGAGTTGAAGATGGACGTTGACACCCTGCGCATAAAAATGGGCGAGACAGAAATAACGCTGATAAAGCGTGACGGACTATTCTTTACCGACTCGCTGGCAAGCAGACAGCTGTGGCTGGCACTCAACAAGGACAACAACTACCTTGGCATAAGCAAAACAGACAGGGGGAAACTGAACAACGTGAACTACCAGGAGGCATACGACCTTATTGAGAAGATAAGCGAGAGAGCCAACAAGGAGAAAGGCATAAGCATGAACTTCTCGCTGCCCACACCCGACGAGATGCACCAACTGCTGAAAGACAGCATTGTGAAGCCAGTGACACAGCGCGCACAGAACATCACCACGTTCTTCGTAGACAGCATAGAGGTCTACGACGGCAAAGGACGGAAGCTCACCAAGGAACAGCTGTCCACAGCACCCGAAGGAGCCAAGGTGAAGGTGCTGGTGGGAAAGATGGGCATAGACGGAAAGGTGGAGATGGTAGACATCAGCACCATCGACAAATCGACAGGCTTCATCCTGAAGGGAGAGCCCAACGAGCCGAAGGCGGAGAGAAAAATCGTCACCACGACAAAGTTCTACCACACCTATAAACGCCAGTGCGTGAGGTGCGGGCTGACGGAAAACATCCGTGAAAACGTGTTCCGCAACATGCGTTATCACCGACCGCTAATAAACGATTAACAACCATAAAAACCTAGAAGACTATGAAAAAGAAATTATTCTTACTTGTAGCTGTTGCACTGTCAACAGCTGGGGCATCGGCACAGTGGAGCTTCCCCACGGCCTATCAGAATATGATTCCAGACGTAAACAACTTCGAGCTACACCACATCTGGAGTGACATGGTGATGGGCAAGCCCAGCCAGGGACTAGGGCTCCTGAACCCCGGAGCAAAGAAAATCGTTACAAAGATAGAATCGGAAGTCTACGATTTTACGCCCGTATGGACCTACGAGCTGTATCCTAACGGACTCACCAAGAGCGACGATGCAACCAACGGGAAACACACCTACAACTACGACAAGCAGTGGAGACTGCAGAGTATCACAGACAAAGACGGAAAGGTGGCCTTCAGATATATCTACGATGCCGACAAGAGGCTGAAGCAGTGCATCTACGAGGGAGGCATACACGAAGAATACGCCTACGAATATGACAGTAAAGGAGCACTGACCGCCATCAAGAAAGGCCAGAACACCTACACCATCAAAGACAGCTGCTACGTGCAGTACGACTTTAAAGACCCCGACTTCGAGACGTGGCCCACAAAGTTCGTCTTCGACCAGAAGAAACGCCTGAAGACCTTCGACAGCATCGTTATTGATGGCATGGACGAGCCTATCATCGTAAAAACCCAGATAACATGGAACTTCGGCACCGGCAAATTTCCAACAGGTATTACCCGGCGTTTGGGAGAATTCAACCCTAAGAAGAACATCTTCATTGGCAAGCCAGAGGTGAAGAACTGCCAATATACCTTCACCTACGACAGCAAAGGAAACTGGACCAGCTGGAAACAGACGGGCGGATACCCGAAATTCACCATCACACGCACCATTACCTACTACACCGACGAGGAGGTGAAGGCAGCAGTGGCCGAGATGGAAGCCTCCCGACAGGCAAAGAAAGAACCAAAAGAAGAAAAAAAGGAAGAAATGTGGGAGTTCTGATTGGCAAAATGTAAAAAAACATCGCTTTTTTTGTGCTATTCGAAAATAAATGTGTACCTTTGCACGTTAATTTGATACAAAATACAGATTTACTATATGCAACAACTATCCAACCGCCTGCAACGACTGGCACCTTCGGCCACTCTGGCAATGTCGCAGAAAAGCAGCGAGATGAAAGCCCAGGGCATTGACGTCATCAACATGAGCGTCGGCGAGCCTGACTTCAACACCCCCGACCATATCAAGGAAGCTGCAAAGGAAGCCATTGAGCAGAACTACTCAAAATACTCGCCTGTGCCGGGTTATGCCGACCTGAGACAGGCCATTGCCGAGAAGCTGAAGCGGGAGAACGGGCTGGAATACAGCACGAGCGAGATACTGGTGTCTAACGGTGCCAAGCAGAGTGTCTGCAACACCGTCCTAGCCCTGGTAAACCCCGGCGAGGAGGTTATCATACCGGCCCCCTACTGGGTGAGCTATCCGCAGATGGCACTGCTGGCAGGCGGCAAGCCCGTCTTCGTGGAAGCCACCTTCGAGCAGGAGTTCAAGATGACTCCCGAGCAGCTGGAGGCAGCCATCACCCCCAACACCAGGATGCTCATTCTCTGCTCGCCAAGCAACCCTACCGGCTCTGTATATAATAAAGATGAATTGCGCGCACTCGCGAACATTATATTAAAGCACGACGGACTGTATGTGCTGGCCGACGAGATATACGAGCATATCAACTACGTGGGACACCATGAGTCGATAGCACAGTTCCCCGGCATGAAGGAGCGCACCATCGTTGTCAACGGCGTGTCGAAGGCATACGCCATGACGGGATGGCGCATAGGCTATATCGCAGCTCCGGAATGGATAGTAAAGGGATGCAACAAGCTGCAAGGGCAGTACACCAGCGGACCGTGCTCGGTGAGCCAGAAGGCAGCACTGGCAGCATACGTGGAGAGCCAGCAGTGCGTGGAAGACATGCGTCAGGCTTTTGAACGCAGGCGAGACCTGATAGTAAGCCTGGCCAAGCAGATACCCGGACTGGAGGTCAACGTGCCGCAGGGAGCCTTCTACCTCTTCCCCAAATGCGCTGCGTTCTATGGCAGCAAAACGCCCGACGGCAAGGCAATAGAGAATGCTACCGACCTGGCCATGTATCTGCTGGAAGAGGCACATGTGGCCACCGTCGGAGGCGATGCCTTCGGCGACCCAGCATGCTTCCGCATGAGCTATGCCACTAGCGATGACAACATACGTGAAGCCATGAAACGGATAAAAGAAGCACTGGCAAGGCTGAAAAAATGAAAAAAAAGAACGTTAAACGTTGTTAAACATTAATGAACTCCACTTTTTTGTGCTATCTTTGTGGCGTTTTCCAATATCATAAACCTACAAATGACGGCAGAACTTACTGAACTGACAATATTTTAGACCATTATCACTTATATTTTTTAATAACTTAAAAACAAAAAAAATTAAAATCTATGGCAACTACACCACAAACAGCTGCTCCTAAGCAGCAAGCAAAGGCAGCCCCCAAGGCTAAAGGTACAAGCAGCGTCGGCATCAAAGATGCCATTTGGGTGATCGTCGTCTGCGGCATCATCGCATTCTGCAACTTCTTCTTCAATCTGGGTAGCGCCAGCCACTTCGAGGGCGGCGACAACACAGGCAGCCCACTCGACATCTGGGGTACCATCTTCAAGGGCGGTATCATCGTGCCTGTCATCCACACCCTGTTGCTCACCGTGCTCTTCATGGCTGTTGAGCGTGTCATCGCTCTGAGCAAGTGCATCGGTAAGGAGAAGCTCGCCACCTTCGTAGGCAAGATCAAGAAAGACATCAAGGCAAAGGACTTCGACGCCGCTCTGAAGAACTGCGACAAGCAGGGTGGAAGCGTTGCTAACGTCGTTCGCGCTGCCGTTATGGCTTACAAAGAGGTAGACGCAGCCACTGGCATCAAGAAGGAAGTGAAGATTGCTCGCATACAGCAGGCTCACGAAGAGGCTATCGCTGTTGAGATGCCTACACTGACCATGAACCTCCCCATCATCGCCACTATCGTTACACTGGGTACTCTTACCGGTCTGCTCGGTACTGTGGTAGGTATGATCAAGTCGTTCCAGGCTCTGGCACAGGGCGGTGGCGGTGACTCTGTTGAGCTGTCTGCAGGTATCTCTGAGGCCCTTATCAACACAGCCTTCGGTATCGGTACTTCTTGGCTCGCTGTAGTCTCCTACAACTTCTTCACCAACCGCATCGACAAGATTGCGTTTGCACTGGACGAAATTGGTTATTCAATAGCACAGACCTACGCCGCTACTCACGCCGAAGAAGCTTAATTTTTGCTAACCCTCTAAACATTTTACTACTATGGGTAAGTTAAAAATTAAGAAAAACGACGTCTGGATCGACATGACTCCTATGTCGGACGTCATGGTGCTGCTGCTCACCTTCTTCATGCTCAGCGCAAACTTCGTGAAAAACGAAGTGGTGAAGGTGGTCACACCATCGTCGCAGACAGAGTCGAAGGTCCCAAAGAGCGCCACGCTGGACATCATGATCAAGCCCGACACCATCAACAAGGGCACAGCACAGGAAGCCATCATCGGACGTGTGTTCCTGGGTACCGACAAGGTGGTCACGATGGAGAACGCGCTGGACACGCTCCTTACGAAAGACTTCACGAAGTATAAGAAGGACTTCTATAACAACAACGTGAAGAATGAAGCACTATGGAACACCTTCAAGGCCGAGACACAGATTGGTATGCCGCTGAAAGACCTGGCATCCTATCTGGGCAAGACCCACGAGGAGATGGTCAAGGACCTGAAGGTAGCAGGTGTGCCCCTCGACAGTATCGACGGTGGCATGAGCGAGTTCCAGTACTGGGTGAAAGCCCTCAAGGCGGGCTATAAGAAGTGGTATAAGGAGATGACCGACGAGAAGAACGAGACGCTCTCTGCAAGCGAGAAGGCAGAACTGCCCACCAAGCTTGACATCTGCATCAAGGCAGACAAGGAGACTCCCTACTCAACCTTCAAACTGGTTATCAACGAGCTACAGGATATAATGGAGAGCCGCTACAAGCTGCTTACACAGTATAAGAAACCCGTAGAAGAGAAAGGAAATTAAGCTATGGCAAAGAAAAAAGAAAGCAAACAGAAAAAGATGAATGTCCGCGTCGACTTCACGCCGATGGTGGATATGATGATGCTTCTGATTACGTTCTTCATGCTGTGTACGTCGCTTGCTAAGCCTCAGGCCATGCAACTCACAATGCCTGCCAAGCAGGATGCGCCGAAAGACCAGAAGGAAAAATCGAAGACCGAGCTGACGGTAGACGTCTACCTGCTGGCCGACAACAAGATTTACACCTATATCGTTGACAAGGCAGAGAAGTATGGCGACCCCGAATACCTCGAAGAGGTGACATGGGGAACAGGCAAGGGAAGCATACGTGATAAGCTGGTGAACTACAACCCCTATAAGGACGCTGTGGCTCCCATTCAGGCTATCATGAACGCAAAGAAGCAGCTCGACGCATGGGTCGTGGCACAGCCCAAGACCAACAAGGACGTGAACGACTCTATCTACGAGCACGCTCTGAGCTGGATTCGTAAAGGTAAGCTCGATGTGGTGTCAAACAACTCGCTGAACAAGGCAAAGTACGACGAGTATGACCGCCAGTCCAAGGATCCCAACTTCGTTGAGGACAACGACAAGCTGGCAACCACCATCAACGTGAACATCAAGCCCCTGGACGACAGTACTTACGATAACTTGGTAACTATTCTGGACGAGATGGCAGTATGCTGCATTGGTACTTACCGTATCAGCAACGTCAACGTCGACGACCTCACCCTCCTCTCGAAGAAGGAAGGCACCGGCGTTCAGGCTCCTGCCGCAGCAGCCCCTGCCGCTCCCTAGTATGATTGTCTAATAAAAAACATCGAATGCAACTATGTCAAAAATAGATTTATTAGACCAGCAATGGATTGACCTCGTCTTTGATGGCAAAAACGAGGCATACGGTGCTTACCAGCTACGTAAAGGTACTAGCCAGCGCAACCTCATGGCTCTGCTTATCCTCATCGCAGGCATCATAGCTATCGTAGCCATCTTCCTTCTCTATGGTGTTGCCAAGGATGCCCTGACACCCAACGTAGACCAGGAGATGGGAGTGGAAGTACAGGCTACCGACGTCAACGAGGAAGAAGAGGACAAGGAGGAAGAAGAAGACATCATCTACGAGGAGCCGAAGGCCGAACAGGAACAGGTGCTGCTCGAAGAGCTTGTCAACTCTGAGAAGTTCACCGACCTGGAGCGTGACGACGAGAAACCCGTTGACCAGCCTAAGTCTAACGAAGAGGCTGACAAGGGCGAAGCCACAACAGGTACTATGGACTTCAAGGAAGGCTCTGATGAAGGTACCAAGCAGATGACCGAGGAGAAGGTCATCGTGGAAGAGAAGGTAGAAGTTGCACCCAAGGAAGACCGCACGGTGTTCGAGGTGGTGGAGCAGATGCCTAAGTTCCCCGGTGGCGATGCTGCACTCATGTCGTTCCTCAGCTCACACATCAAGTATCCTGCCATAGCAGAGGAGAATGGTGTACAGGGCCGCGTCGTCTGTACCTTCGTGGTGGAGAAAGACGGTTCTATCACCGATGTCAAAGTGGCAAAGGGTGTTGACCCGTCGCTCGACAAGGAGGCCGTTCGAGTCATCAAGAGCATGCCCAAGTGGATTCCTGGTAAGCAGAACGGCTCGGCAGTACGTGTGAAGTTCACCGTTCCCGTAACGTTCAGACTGCAGTAAGCAACGTAACACAACGATTATGAACAAACTATTCAACCTACTCTCAGTAGTTGGATTAACACTTATCATAGGCTTGCTCCCATCTTGTGGGGGCAAGCCTAACCCATATAGTAAAACGGCCGAAGAATACGATGAAATATCGAAATGCTTCGCCGCCGACGAAAGTATCATGCCGGTGATGGACGAGGAACTGATGTCCTTCCATCTAAAGACAAAGCGAGGTCCCCTCTTCCCGCTGTACGTCAGTGAGCAGGAAGCAGTAGAGAAACTCCTCAATCTGGATGTCTTCGTGATTTTCACTTCGCGAAGCCTCACTCCAAATGAAGTAGAAATCATCAAAAGCAAACAATATAAGGCCAGAATGAAAGAGATGGCCTACGATGCACTGGCACTTGTGGTAAACAAGGAGAACCCCGATACCGTCATCACCCTAGACCAGTTCCGCCGCATCCTTACCGGCGAGGCAGGAACATGGCGCGAGCTGTTTCCCACGTCGAAGTACGACTCCATACGCGTGGCTTTCGACAACCCCCGCTCCAGTGCCGTGCGCTTCTGCAACGACTCCATCCTAAAGGGCAAGCAGATGAAGGTGACAGGCAACATACGCGCCGTCAACAGCTCTCCTGCTGTTATCGACTATGTTGAGAAGCATCGCGATGCCATCGGAATAGTGGGCTGCAACTGGCTCAACAACAAGCGCGACACCACCAACCTTACTTACGGGCGTAACATAAAGGTGATGCGTGTGGGAACAACGCCGCTGAATGCACGCGAACCACACCAGGCATACATCGCCATGGGCGAATACCCGCTGCGGCGCACGCTGTGGAGCATCTGCATAGACCCAAGAAGCAATGGCAACGCCAGGGCTTTCCAGAACTTCGTGCTCAGTCCGTCGCAAAAGGCAGAAGGCCAGCTTATCTTCTATAATGCAGGCATGTGGCCCGCCTATCGCGACTACCACCTGCGTGAAGTAGAGTCAAAATGAATTAAACCAACAAAAAAGGAAGACGTCAATAAGGAAAAAGATTGTTTTTGTTTAACCAATTAATAAACGTGATTATGAAAGCTATCAAATATCTATTAATTGGAGCCATGCTGATGGGTGTCAGCACTGTCTCAAAAGCACAGGACGGCACTGCCGCCGACATTGCACTAGTAAAGAACCTTCTTGCCAGCAAGCCTGCCGACTTGTCGAAGCAGCTAAACACTTTCTACAAGAAGAACAAGAAGAACGTGCCCAACCTCCTGGCCTTTGGCCGTGAGTGTCTCAACGCAGAGGTCTTCGACGAGGCAAACAAGTTTGCCGAGTATGCCCTGGCAGCCGACAAGAAGAGTGCTGCCGCATTCATTCTTCTTGGCGACATCGCAGCTGTAAAGGAAGAGGACGGCGGCAAGGCAGCCTCTAACTACGAGCAGGCTATCTATTTCGACCCTGAGAATATAGATGCCTACCGCAAGTATGCCAACGTATACCGCAAGGTAGACCTCAACGGTGCCATTGCCAAACTGGAGGAGCTTCACAGCAAGAAGCCTGAGGTGGCTGTAGACGGAATGATAGGACATCTTTACTATCAGTCCCTGAAATATTCTTCTGCAAAGGATGCCTACAACAAGCTGAAGCTGCCCGACTATTCACGCCGCGACTTTGTTGAGCACTCCTACAGTCTCTTCAAGTGCAAGGAGTACGAAGACGCTCTACGCATCATTGATGCCGGTCTGAACAAGAACCCGCTCAACGGAACGCTCACCCGTCTTGGACTCTTCTGCGCTACCGAGCTGGGTAAGGGTAGTGTAGCCCGCAACTATGCCGACGTGCTCTTTAACAAAGTGAGCCGCGACAGCATAACGATTTCCGGCAAGGACTACCTCTACTACGGACGTGCCTTCACCGTAGACAGCATGTTCCAGCAGGCTGTCAAGCAGTATCAGGCAGGTCTGGACATGAATTCTGACAACAAGGAGGACCGCCAGCTGATGCTGAAGAACATCTCTGATGCATACAAGGGAATGGGCAACTATCCTGAGGCCATTAAGGCTTACGAGAATTACCTCGCAGAGCTTGAAAATGCCGATGTCAACGACTTTGCCGGCACTGGTCAGCTGTGGATGCAGTATGCCCGCACCTTCAGTGAAGGATCTGCCGAGCAGAAGGATGCCAACAAGAAAGCCGACGAAGTGTTTGCCCAGCTCATCGAGAAATATCCTTCGCAGGCCAGCCTGGAGTATGGATACTTCCAGCGTGCCCGCCTAAACTCGCTTATCGATGACGACAAGCAGAGCCAGGGACTGGCCAAGCCTCACTACGAGAAGCTCATTGAGCTTATCACGACCCGCGAGCCAGACACCAGCAAGCTTACTGCAACCGACAAGCGCCGTCTCTTCTCTGCCTATCGTTTCCTTATGGCAACATACGTGAACAGCAAGCAGGTTGACGTAGCCCTGCCTTACGCCATCAAGGCCCGTGAGGTAGCAGCTCCCGAGAACTACGATGCCATCAACGAGATTGTAAAGAAACTTGGTGGACAGTAATAAACAAAGGGCTTCCTCTTCGGAAGCCCTTCTCTTTTTAGCATATATGAACAACAAAGGACTTCCTCCTCGGAAGTCCTTCTCTTTTTGGTTTATGAAGCAAAGCTGCAGGTTATCCCAGGCTGATAGCCTCTGAAGGACAAACGCTAGCGCAAGTGCCGCACTCTGTGCAAGCATCAGCGTCAATAACGTACTTATCTGCACCCTCTGAGATTGCCTCTACTGGGCACTCACCCTGACATGTACCGCAAGAGATACAGTCATCACCAATTACGTATGCCATAATTCTGTGTAAATTAAAAAAGTTAATACTTAAAAATGGTGATGCAAAGGTAATAACTTTTTTTCAATCATAATAATTTTTAGGTATCTTTTTTTTCAATTTATATACTGTCGAAATAGCTGTCGAAATAGAATAAGGGTATAAATGCAATAAGTTTGCCTTTTGCTCGTTATATAGACATGATAAAACGCTTATTGTGTGTCGTAATCCTTGCGGCAACAGTTAATATGGCTGTTGCCCAGCAGCGTAAGGTGCAAAACAAGCCATACATTGACTTGCGTCCCATGCATTTCGGCATACAGATTGGTCTGAACATGCAGGACGTAGAGATGCGGAACATCGGTCCCCAGCTTATCACGCTACCCGAGCAGGAGAGCAGCGAGCAGCTGGTGCTTGTCGATGCCGACACATGGAATCCCGGCTTCAGCGTAGGCGTTGTCGCCGACATGCGTCTGTCACAGCACCTGTCTCTGCGCGTGTCGCCTACCATGCACTTCGGTTCCAAGCATCTGGTATTCCGCAACTTCAAGGATCTTAACGATGCCGGTCATCCCCGTGAGACGACGCAAGATCTGAAGAACACCTACATTGCCATGCCTGTCGACCTGAAGTTCTCAGCCCAGCGTTTCAACAATTACCGTCCCTATATGATTGCCGGAGTCAGCCCCATGATAAACCTGTCGGGCAAGGACCAGGATTTCATTCACCTCAAGCGCTACGACACGATGGTAGGGATAGGTCTGGGCTGCGACTACTATCTTCCGTTCTTCAAGCTTATCCCCGAGCTGAAGTTCTGCTTCAGCCTGTCAGACACCTTCGACCCCAAGCATGCCGATGAGCTCACCGACATCACCAAGCAGGCTTTCGCCCGTGGCATCAATGCAGCCCAGAGCAAGATGGTGGTTCTTACTTTCTACTTTGAATAGCGCTGAGAAAGACGGCAGTATTACCTTCTACCTTGAAAAAGACGGCAGTACGAAAGTCTTTTCCTTTACCCCTTCGTATGTATTTACCGTAATGGTGACACTGTCGGTGCCAAGGATCTCTGTAGGAATACTAACGAAGGAAGTGGCCGAATAGTACTCTGGCTGTCCTCCCTGGTTGTGATACAGCTGCATTCTCAAGTGGGGTGTTTTCTTTGGCATCGAGTCAACAGCAATGCCCAGCATCTGTATGGCATCCTGGTCGTCGGTGGCTCCTGTCATCAGGCGGAGCCGCATGTTGATGAACTGCTTGTTCTTCGACATCCACATACTCTCCAGGTGTAGCGGGTCGGTCTTCATGCCCTCTTTCAGGCTGTCCTTAACAGAAGGGAGCAGCACCCCCACCCTGCTCATGCTCACGGGCTCAGCCTTCCCGTTGCCCACGATGTTGTAATGCATCAATGCTCGGTATACAGAGTCGGCCTTCGACATCCATTTCACCTCTATGGCTGGCTCCGATACCAACCGTTCGTCCTGGTCGGTAATCACCATGTCTACTTTCTTGTCGCTACCCACGTGAGCCATCACCATCTCTGCCGTCATCAGCGAGTATTCTCCCTCACCCTTTTCGTATTCGTTAAGGGTACAGCCCGCCACCAGCATAGCAGCAAGCATAATAGTGACTGCTATGAAGGCCTGTCCGAAAGACAATGGTGACATGTTGTATCTGTATCGTTTCATCTGTTCTTGCAGTAAGTCATTGTTTGCCACTCTCACAGGCAGCCAGATAGTTACGGCAGGGATTGGCATACATCTCCAGCATCCTAGCCCTCATAAAATCCTTGTCGGGATTGGCAATGGTCACCTTCTCCAGCTGCCCTTCAATATACTTGTCGAAGGCAGCCTTGTGTCCGGCATCGTAATGGCAGGCAAAGCGTTCTGTGCCTTCACACTCGTCGAGGGCAATATAGTTTACTGCCATCGGCTCATAGCCAAGATGTATCTCCTGGTCCATCCGCCTTACCAGCTCTGCAAAGAACTCCTTCTTAGGCAGTTCCTTCAGCTCGTCTATCCACTCGTTAATGGGCGTACCGCATCTGTATGTCACCTGTCCCTTGTCTCCAAAGATTCCCGTCTTCATGTTGTCCAGGTCGTCCTGCCTGCTTTTCTTGAACGAGGGGTTGTCTCTTTTCTGCTGCATCTCCTGTGCCTTGAGGTAGTCGCAGGGGTCATACTCGTAGGTTATGGTAAGCGGCACGATGTTCAGTTCGCGCAGGCTGTCGGCAGGCGATGCAGCCTTGTCGCCACCTCCCATTGCCAGCATCTTCATCACGGCTTCCTGAGTGCGGTCGTTACTGTCCTTTGCCCTGCCCTCACGCTGGGCAATCCAGATATTCTCCTTCTTCTGGCAGACGGCATAGTGTATATACTGGCTCATCACCTGACTGGAGCGCAGCATCTCCTTCGGTGTCAGTCCGCGCCTCACGGTAAACGCCTTGTTCATGCGCACCAGTTTCTTTATCCAGGGATAGATGAGCAGATTGTCTCCTATGCCTATCTCCACGGTTGTAGGATATTTCCCCTCTATCAGCTTTACGTCGAGAAAAGCCGAGTCGAGCACAATGTCACGATGATTAGAGACGAAGGTGAATCTCTGTTCGTTCCTGTTCTCAAAAATTTTCGTGTCATCGATGGTGCACCCGTCGGTATGTTTGCGTATGATGCGGTTTACCAACGGTTTCATGAAGCGTTTCTGAAAGTCAAGAGGTGTCTTCACCCCCTTGAAAGCCAGTCTGAGCATGCCGTTTCGCACACTCTTTGGCAACCAGGGTGCCATGCCTTTCATCACGACGTTGAACTGCCTGTCGTTGAGCAGCTCTTCAAACGCCTGCTTCATCTCCTGTGGCTCGTAAGGCCTTATCTCGTCGAACAATTCCATGCTCTCTAGAACTGGTTTTCCACTATGTCGGTCAGCACATCACCCATCTTCAATCCGGCAGCCTTCACCTGCTGAGGTATGAAGCTTGTTGCCGTCATTCCTGGGGTAGTATTTATCTCCAGCATGGAAATATCCCGTTTGGGCGAAATAATATAGTCTATGCGTATGATGCCGTTGCAGTGCAGTATGTCGTAAATGGCCGAAGTCAGCTTCTGTGCCCTTTCCGACAGCTCTGCCGATATTCTGGCAGGTGTTATCTCCTCCACCTGTCCGTTGTACTTGGCATCGTAGTCGAAGAATTCATTCTTCGTCACTACCTCTGTCACCGGAAACACCACCTCCTTCTGCTTTGTCTTGTAGCATCCCACGGTAATCTCCGTTCCTTCGAGAAACGACTCAATCATCACCTCATCGCTTTCCATCATAGCCACTCGCAGGGCTGCTGCCAGCTGGTCGGGCTCTTTCACCTTCGACACACCGAAGCTGGAGCCGTCGTTAGCAGGTTTCACGAAACAGGGCATCCCCACGGTGTCGGCAATCTTCTGCTCGTCGAGCTGCCTCTCCTGGCCCCGTCGCACCAGCACACTCTCTGCCACTCTCACCCCATATCCCTTCAGATATTGGTTAAGGACGAACTTGTCAAAAGTCATAGCCTCCACCAGCACGTTGCTCGTTGAATAGGGAATGTGCAGCAGTTCGAAATACCCTTGCAGTATACCGTTTTCTCCCGGTGTGCCGTGGATGGTGATATAGGCATAGTCGAAATGGCGTGTCTTGTTTCCCTCACGGAAGGAGAAGTCGTGCATCTTCACTCTCGATGTTGTACCGTCGGACAGGTCTACCCTCCAGTCGGTACCTTTCATCTCTACTATATAGACATTGTATCTTTCTTTGTCGAAGAAGGAGTAGAGTCCTTGTGCTGACCTGAGCGAGACGTCATGCTCGCTGCTGTCGCCACCGCATACGATGGCTATGGTGCGTTTTTGCTGCTTC
>CAMYZK010000028.1 GCA_947303825.1 uncultured Prevotella sp.
AGCAACACCCGAGGGGTATGTTATTTTTCCGCTTCACAGATGCTAATACTCCCAGCTGTTGGATTACCGGTCGGCCTGCCGCTTTTACAAAGCGTAGCGACTAAAAGAACCAACGGGACGCAAGAACCCAAAAACTAATCTGTGGAATAGCTTGACATCGCGCAGCCAATCTGTGACACCTGTGACATCTGTGGTAAAAAAACTTGAGGAACTTCAATAAAGCAATCCTTCACCATAACGTACTGAATTGCAATTAGTTGGTGTGCTGGTGAAGGATTCTTTACTGTTTGCGATTACGGTTTCTTCACTGTTATCTTGTCTACGTAGAAGCCGTGTCCGCCAATGAGGAAGCCGTCCTGCTCGTTGCAGAGGTTGATGGCCTCGTCGGTGACGGTATACTCATAGGTGCCTCCTTCGCTGAATTCCAGCTTTTCGTGGCCGGGCAGCAGTGTCCACCATGCCGACATGAGCTGCATCTGGTGGTAGCCGTCGGCCTCCTCTATGCTATAGGTCACCGCAAGTATGGACCCAGGTGTCAGCTGCGCGAAGTCTTGCTGCAGCCCTGAGAAGGTCTTGTTGGGGTCGCCGTCGGCTTTCTCCCACGACACATAGTGGTGGCCTTCCCACAGCACATTCTCCAGCGGTTCGGGATATACGGGGTTGGCGTTTATCTCTATGGTGCCGGCACCGTAGACCATACCCTCGGCATCGGCAAGCCGTAAGGCATACACGCCGTCGGCCAAGGTGGGTACGGTATAATCAACGTAGTCTCCGTCGGCATGATAGGTGGCAGGGGCCTCCTGTCCGCCAATAATGACTTTAGCCACCTTGCTCATGTTGTCGCCGTGCAGTGTGGCCTTCTTGCCGGGAGCCACCAGACGCTCGTGGATGTCGTTGCCTGGGTAGGGGTCACCGGCACTGGGTCGTACAATGAGCTTACAGGTGCGCGAGGTGGTGAGTCCCTTGGTGGTGGTGGCCACAATCTTGAGGATGTGGTCGCCGGCAATGATAGGCATGTCGATAGTTTTCCCTTCAAAAATCTGTTCGCCGTCGAGCAGCCAGGTGACGGTGGTATAGTCCATGGGTGTCACTATGACTTCAAACTTGAAGTTGTTGCTGCGCTCAATGCTCATAAGGGTGGCGGGTTCGCCGTTGCTGCCCTCGGGTATGTCGGAGTTGAGTATGCGTGGTGCATCGTTCTCCGTAGCACTGAAGAATGGGTCTTCGTCTGATGAGCATGATGTCAGCACCATGCCACATGTTAGCTGACCAATGATAAGTGTCAAACCTATCAGAAGTCTTTTATATGTCTTTGTGTTCATAATTTATTTTTATTCATGTTTTTGTTGTTCGAGAGTCCGGGAGTTCAGTCGTTCAGGCATTAGTTTTGCTAATGCTGCAAAGCGTTTTGCTTCACCCCTGCCTGTGGTCTACCGTCCCTTCGGGACTACAGAAGAAAAGTCTCTCAACTCTTAACTCTTACTTCACATTAATGTCCTTGGTGTCCCACCACAGACGTTTGTGCCAGTCGTCTTTTCCTCCCATTCGGGTAACGGCCTCCTGATAGCTCTGGCTGTTGTATTTGGCCTCGAGAATGGGGTAGCAGAGTCTCACAGGAGTGGTGAGGTTGGTGTCGTCGTATGTGAAATCAGACTCAAACTTGGCCAGCTTGGTGCGGTCTTGTAGCACAGGATAGTCAGCGCGTCGCAGGTTGGCCCATGCCTCGGCCGGGTTTGTCATGTGTAGCATCCATGCCTGCGTGTTGATGGCTTCGCGAGCGTTGGCAGTGAGGGCTCCTGTAGCCAGGATGTTATTGATATAGCTCTCTATGTCGGCATCGGCAATCTTGCTGCCGGCTTGCAGGTAGTGGGTGTTGAGCAGCTGCATGGCGGCACGTGTACCTGCAGTGAAGTGACTCTCCACGTCGCCACTCACGTTCCATCCCTTTGACTTTGCCTCGGCCAGCAGCAGCTCTACCTCGGCTGAGGTGAGCAGTATGCCAGGGCAGCTGGGCATCTCAAAGTCTATGCTGAGGAAGGGGCGCATCATGCGAGCAGGGAAGTTGCTGCCGTCGAAGCCTGCCTCGGGGTAGGTGTTGACGAGGCGTTCCAGTGTGGGTATCTCGTTGTTGCCCGGTGCGTTGACCCAGTTGTTCCACCATGCGGCTCCCGGGTTGCAGGGATGCTCCACGTCGTTGGCGCGCTGCAGATAGGCAATCACCTCGTCGGTAACGTCAATGTTCCACTCGCGGTCGGCAGAAATCTCGCTGCGCTTGGTGTTGATGTAGTGGCGGCAGATGCGATAGAGCCGCGGGTCGCCCATGTCGTTCATCATGTTGAAGAACGTGGAGCAAACGAAGGTGGGCGATGTGGGGTCCTGCCCGTAGAGTATCTCGCCCAGTGAGTTCACGCGGAAGTCGAGGTCGCGCGAGCCGTCGTAGAGGGTGAAGGGGCCGTCGGTATAGATGATGTATGCGTCATCGCTGGCCGAGGCGATATATCCACCGTTGGCAGTCAGTGCCTTTTCAAACTCCTCCTTTGCCTTTGTTGGGTTGACATCGCTGATGCGCATGGCAAAGCGCATGCGCAGGGCATTGGCGTATTTCTTCCACATGCCTGTGTCGCCAGCCATGCTGGTCACGTCGCCGCTGATGCGGTCGGTGCCGGTGCCCAGCTGCTGCACGCATGCTGCCAGCTCGTCGAAGAAGTAGTTGTATATGTCCTCCTGCTTGTCGTACTTAGGTGTGGAGATGCCCTTGAGGTAGCCCTGTCCGGCTTCCGAGCATGGCACATCGCCGTAGGTGTCGGTGAGCACCGACATGAGGTAAACCTTGTGTATGCGCAGTGCAGCGTTCACGTTGGGACGGTCTTCCGAGTTGGCAATGGCATCGACGATGTTCTTTATGGCTACGGCAAAGTACTGGTCCCAGATGAGGCGCATCTGGTCGTCGTTGGCATGTACGCTGCCGGCATAGTTAGACACGTTCCAGCCTCCGGCGAAGTGTTGTGTGAAGCCAGTGATGTAGCTGCGGTAGGTGTCCATCAGTCCGAAGTCACCGTATGTCTGCAGCAGTGCCGTGGTGAGCTGTGTGTTGGGGTCGATGGTAGAGGCCTTCGACTCGTCGGTGTTGGTGTCCTCCATGTAGCTGTCGCTGCAGGAGGAAAGGAGTCCCCCTCCGACTCCCACGAGAGAGAGAGCAGATACCAAGAAGACAACAACCGACATTATATTCTTTTTCATATCATTCCTTATTTTTGTTTCTTATACCTTTTTAATTTATTGAAGTTCCTCCCCTCGTAGAGGGGCAGTGTGGCACATCAGAACTTTAGGTTAACGTTAAGTCCGTAGCTGCGGCGTGAGGGCAGCGAACCGTATTCCAGTCCCAGTCCCGAGGTGTTGTAGCCCGAGTCGGGGTCAATGTTGGGAATGTTCTTCCATACGATGAAGGGGTTGCGGGCCACAAACGAGATGCTGAGTGCCTTTACCGTCTTGCCCAGCCACTTCTCGGGGAAGGTGTAGCCCATGGTTATCTCGCGGCACTTTACATACGAGTTGTCGTAGATGAACATAGACGGTGCGTTGTCGGCTGCGCTCTTCCAGTAAGCCTCGGGGTTCACGGGAATGTCGTTCTTTCTGTAGGTGCCATCGCCGTTGTCTATCACTCCGCTGACGATAAGTCCCTCGCACTTGCCCTCTGCACGCCACTGGTCGATGGTCATGCCTGCAGCCTTGCGGTTCTCTTCTGAGCGGTACCACTCTTCACGTCCTTCGAGTGTCTCCTTGGCCTTGCCTGTGGCAAATGCCGAGCGCATTGACATGGAGAAGAGGTCGGCACCAACCTTCACGTCGAAGCCGGCAGAGAGGCGGAAGTTCTTGTAGGTGAAGGTGGAGTAGAAGCCGCCGGTCCAGTCCCAGGAGGCGTTGCCGAGCGTCTTTGTTTGGTCGTCGACGAAAGGCAGACCGCTGCTGGGATTGATGATGACCTCACCCTGCTCGTCGCGCTTGAAGTCCTTGCCCACTATAGAGCCGAAGTTCTTGCCCACCTCGGCACCTACGCTGACGCCGCACCAGGTGGCCTTCTCCAGTTCGAAGTAGTCCATGCCGTCTACCAGCTCTTTCACCTTGTTGGAGTTCTTCGAGAAGTTTACGCCGGCATCCCATGCAAAGTCCTTGATGGCGAGTACACGTCCGTTGAGGGCTATCTCTATGCCCTTGTTCTGTATCTCGCCGGCATTGATGAGGCGGTAGTTGTAGCCAGAGGTAGACGATGAGGCGAGACCTATGATCTGGTCTTTGGAGTTCTGGTTATAGTAGGTGAGGTCCAGGCCCAGGCGTCCGTTGAAGAATTTCATCTCCAGACCCAGCTCGTATGACGTGGTCATCGTTGGCTTCAGGTCTTTGTTGGGTTGGGTGTTGTTGTTTATCATTCCGATGACGAAGCCTCCGTAGCTGTATTTGCCCGTGGTGTAGTTGAGTGCCAGCTGGTAGGGGTCGGTGTCGCTGCCCACCTTTGCCCACGAAGCACGCACCTTGCCGTAGTTGATGAGCTTCTTGTTCTTGATGAACTCAGAGAAGACCATGCTTGCCGACAGAGAGGGGTAAACGTAGACGTTGTTGCCTATGGGCAGCGTCGACGACTGGTCGCGGCGCAGGGTGCCCTCCAGGTAGTAAGTGTGGCGGTAGCCCACGTTGGCCGAGCCGAAGAGTGAGTTTATCTGTTTCTTATAGGTGTTCTGCTGCACGCTCTGCTCGGCGTAGTTCATGATGGCAATGATGTCGTTCATCTGCTGGTTGATGCCGGTGAAGATGTCGGTCTTGTTGCTCACCTTGAAGATGTTGCCGCCCAGGGTGGCGTTGAGGTCGAAGTCGCCGAAGGAGTTGTTGTACAGTGCCAGCAGCTCTGCGTTGAGTGTGCTGTTGTTGAAGGTCTGGTCTTGCAGCTGTCCGGCCGACTTTCCTGGCGTGGTGCGAGCCACGAAGTCCTCGAAGGTCATGTAGTTGAGGTCGGTGCCTATGGTGCCTTGCAGCTTGAGGTGCTCATTGACGTTCCATATAGCCTTGCCTGTGAGACGGAAGACGTCTTTGGCAGTGGTGTTGTTGTTCTTGTAGAGGTCCCAGTAGGGGTTCTTGTTATACTGGTCGTTGCCGTTCCAGTTGGCATATTCGCCGTCGGCAGTCTCATAGTTCTTCAGCCAAGCCTGGTTATAGGTGCCCGATAGTGTCATCAGGTTCTTTCCCACGTTGCTTTGCGAGTCGCCCAGTGCAGGACGGTTCTTCACGTCTTCGCGGGTGTAGTTGGCAGTGAAGTCGAAGTCGATGGGGCCTGCCGAAGTGTTGACACGGAGGTTGAAGTTGTCACGGCTCATGTGGGTGTTGGGTAGGATGTCCTTGTTGCGCATGTCGGTAACGCTGAAGCGCATGCCTGTCTTTCCCGAGTTCACCGAGAGAATGGCAGTGTTCTGGGTGGTGAAGCCAGTGCGGAAGAAGTCGCTGGTGTTGTTGGGATACATGAGGAAGGGTCGTTTCTCATGGTCGAAATACTCTACGAGGAAGTTGTCGGCCTTTGGTCCCCAGCTGGAGTTGGTGCCCGTGGTAGCGGTGCGGCTGTACTGTCCGCCGTAGCCCATGCCGTATTCCTGCTGGATGTTGTCCCACTTTGCCAGCTGTGTGTCAATGGTGAACGAGCCGTTGTACTCCACGCTGATGCGGTCTTTCTCTGCCTTCTTCGTGGTGATGAGAATGACGCCGTGGGAGGCGCGGCTGCCGTAGAGTGCCGATGCAGCCGGGCCTTTGAGCACTGTCATGTTCTCTATGTCGTCGGGGTTGATGGCCGAGATGCCATCGCCCAGGTCGTAGCCACCCTCGGTGCCCACGCTGCCGAAGTTGGTGTTGTCGAGAGGTACGCCGTCGATGACGTAGAGCGGCTGGTTGTTGCCGGTCATCTCGGTGTTGCCGCGTAGCATCACACGTGTTGAGCCAGAGGCACCCCCTGCCGTCTGGTTGACCACCAGACCTGCCACCTTGTCGATGCCCATGGCTTCCACGTGGGCGCGGAAGGCCTTTGTCAGCTCCTCGCCCTTCACCTCCGACACGCCATAGCCCAGGGCTTTGCGCTCGCGCTTGATGCCGAGGGCGGTGACCACCACCTCGCTGAGTGCGGTGTTCTCTTCCTCCAGCACAACCTTCATACCGTTGGCGGCTTTCACCGTCACGTCTTTGTAGCCAATGTAGCTGATGACAAGCTCTGTGCCGGGAGCCACGTCTAGGCGGAACTTTCCGTCAAGGTCGGTAACGGTGCCCTGGCTAGTGCCTTTTACCCTTACGCTGGCGCCAATAATAGGGTCGGTGCCATCGGTGACAACACCCGAAATCTTGGCTGCCTGCTGAATCTCATCGACACCGGTTACTGCTGTAGCCGATGCTGTCTGTATGCCTGCCGTCAGCATAAGCATGCCGACAGCCGTGCTACAGGCGATTTTCCATCTTTTCTGTTTCATATCATTAATTTAGACTTCAATGTTCAACGTTCAATCTTTAATCTTCTTCCCTTCCATGATACCTTTCAGTATCCAGTCGGCCTTCGCCTTCATGCCGCGCTCACGGTCGAAGATACCGAATTTCTCCTGTCCGTCTCCGAATGCGTTGTTGTCCCAGACGAAGGTGGAGAAGCCTCGCTTGCCAGCCTCTGAGACGAGCGTCTTACAGTAGTAGGTCGCGTTCTCGTGCTGCAGGTCGGCCTGGCCACCCTTGGTATGGTCGGTCACTCCCCACTCGCCAATAATCACGCCCAGTCCCTTGGAGGCCCATGTCTGGCTTACCTTGTCGAAGTAGTCGGCCATGGCCTTCTCGTCCTGGTCGGGTGTCTCCCCATGCTGTTTGTACTGCTGTCCCCAGAAGTAGTATTTGCAGCTGCCGGCATAGTCCCATGGTGTGTAGTAGTGGAACTCCACGCTCATATAGTCGTTGCCGTTACCCTCTACGTCGATGGGTATGATGAAGTCGCCGTTGTCGATGCCGAAGTCGGGGTTGCATACGTAGGTCTGCACGATGAGATGACGCTTTGCGTTGTTGCCTCCCGTGGCGCGCACCACGTCGATGAACGTCTGGTTGTATGTGTTCTGTACGGCCAGGTTCTCTGCCTCGGGCTTGCCCCAGTTGTCCTTTATATGCACTTCGTTGGTACCGGCAAAGGCCACCCGGTAGTCGTATGCGGCAAACTCGCTGGCGATGTTCATCCACAGCAGGGCCAGCTTCTGGTTGTTCTCATCTTTATATTGATAGGTGGGGCGTCCCTCCAGCCATTTGTCGTGGTGGGTGTTGATGATTACCTTCAGGTCGTTGGCAAGGCACCAACCCACCACCTCCTTGATGCGTGCTATCCATGCCTTGTCTATGCTCATGGCAACGGGGTTGGTGATGTGGCACTGCCAGCGCACAGGGATGCGGATGGCATTGAAGCCGGCATCCTTGATGGCTTTGATGACCTTTTTGGTTACTACGGGGTTGCCCCAGGCGGTCTCGGCCTTGATGCTGTTGTCGGGCTTACCGATGGCCATCGACTCGCCGTCCTGCCCGGGGGCAGAACACTCGAACTGATTGCCCAGGTTCCATCCCACTACACCTTTGTTCCACTCCTTTGCAGTGGGCTGGGCATCGCACTCCGATGCGCCAAGGAGAGCCATTGCGCCAACAGCGGCAAGGCAAACCGCAAAACTTGTAATTCTTTTCATGTTCATTATGGTTTTAAGCTTTTTCGGGTGCAAAAGTAAGAAACTGCTGTAAATAAGTGGTTTGAAGGCATACAGAAAAGGTTTTAAAACTGAAAAATAACAGTTTTAAAACCTTTTCTGAGAGAAATCAAACCTTGTAGCGGGCAATGCTGCGACGAAAAGAAGGTCAGCAATATTTCGACGGCGACACGCCAAAATACTTTTTGAAGACGGTGCTGAAGTATTTTGCATTGTCGAAGCCGGCCAGCGTTGCCGTCTCGCTGACGGGGCGGCCGCTGCGCAGCAGGGTGGCGGCTCGCTCCAGCCTGATGATGCGTATGAAGTCTTGAGGCGACTTTCCCGTATAGGTCTTTAGCCTTATGTAGAACAATGTGCGGCTCATGGCCATCTCGCGGCAGAGACGGTCTATGTTGAAGTTGGTGTCGGAGAGGTTCCCGGCCACGAGCTTTGTCACCTTGTCGATAAACTCCGATCCCTCCTGGTCTTGACCAGAGGTGGGCGTGTCTGGTTCGCATTCGGGCGAGTGCTCCTCATGCTGCTCCATTAGGGGGTTGGTTCCTTCGGCCATGGTGCTCGTTGTTCCCTGTCCCTCTACGCGCAGCACTACCAGGCGCATGTACTTGGTGTGTAGTTGGTAGACACGCCATGCACCATAGAAAGCCAGCAGGAGCAGGCAGGCATATACCACCCACATCCACCATGAGTTCCACCAGGGCTGCCCGATGACGATGTCGAGGCTCGCCTCGTCGAGCACTGTCCCGCAGGTGCGGCTCACGCTGCGCAGCAACAGCCGGTGCGTGCCAGGTTCCAGGTTGGTGAAGCGTATCTGCTGCTGACCGGTGGGCGCGCTCCACTCTCCGTTGCCCACCTTGTACTGATAGACGATGTCGAACTGATGGCGCAGGTTGATACACTCATAGTGCAGGTCAAAGGTGCGCTCGTCGTACTTCAGCCGCAGTTCTCTGCCGTCAATACCTAGTATGTTCAGCCTGGCAGTGTAGTTGATGGCCTGAATGTTGTCGGGGTTGACGATAAGTGCCCCGGACGTAGTGCCATAGAGTATGTGTCCGTTGTGCAGGTTCACGGTAGCGCGTGCAGAATACTCACGTTCTATGCCCAGACAGTAGTTTACACAGAAAACGGTTTTCGGCGACTGCTGTGGTGCAAAGGCCAGTCCTTCCTCGGTGGCGATGAGCATTCGGCCCTTGCTATCTTTGCTGATGCTGCAGATAGCGTTGGAGGGCAGTCCGTCGGTTGTTGTCACCTGCAGACACTGTCCGTCGGCGAGGCTGTACACATAGATGCCGCCCCCGTCGGTTCCTATCCACAGCTCTTTGTCGTTGTTGATGTAGAGGGTGCGGATGAACTTGTTCACGTCGGCAAAGCCTGCCGAGTAGTCAAGCTCGGCCACCTGTCCTGTGTCTGGTGAGATAAGCCGTATGCCGTTGGCAGTGCCCACGGCTATCTGTCCGTTGGGCAGCTGCACTATGTCCTGGACGTTGTTTATGGCATAATGTCGGTTGCCTGTTGGCGACACCTCTATCAGGTCGCCGTCAAGACAACCCATCCACAGGTTGCCCTGACGGTCGTAGAACAGCTTGTAGACGTGGTCGTCTTGCAGTATGCCGTCGCCCTTGTAATATAGGCGGTGTGCCGTGCCGTTCTCCGTAATCTCGTAGACACCCTGACCGTATGTGGCGGCAAGCATGGTGCCCCTTGGCGACGGGCACAGGCAGAGCACTACGGCACCGTGACACGTGTGCTGCCATTGCTTTGTATAGGGGTTGTGCAGGCTCACACCATTGTCGGTGCCCATAGCCATCATGCCATTGGGCAGCTGGGTCACGCAGTTCACATGGTCGTTGAGCAGCGACTGCCTGTTGCCGCTGATGTGCTGGAACATGGCAGGCGTGCTACCCACGGGACGTGCTATGTCGATGCCTCCAGAGTAAGAGCCTACGACGATGTTTTCCCAGCAGTCGCGCAAGACCGCATAGACGCCATTGCCGTGAAGCACCCCCTGCAGACCGTCGTTGGCATCGAAGAGCAGGGAGCTCTCATACTTACCATGCGGGGCGGGTTTGCGCGAGACCTTGTACACTCCCAGCCCGTCTATTCCCACCAGCATGGTGCTTTCATCGTATGGACAGATGCTACGTACAGGGTTGCGGATGTCGGCACCCGTCAGCTCGCAGTCGGCCAGGGAACCGTCACTGCCAGGGGCAAGGATGCGCAAGCCGTTGAGGAAGCCGCCAAGCCATATCCTGTCATACTGACTGTCGTAGTAGCCGCTCTCCACGTTGTACGACAGCAGCAGCTTGGGCTGCATGCCGGCACGGGGAATGCTGCCGTTGTCGGAGTCATAGCCCAGCACGCCATCCTTGGTACAGAGCAGCAGGCCATGCCTGGTGTTGACAAAGGTGTTGGCATAGACACCTTTCACGATAGGTGTCAGCGTATTCCCATGAAGGAAAAAGATGCCTTCGCGCATGGCCAGCCACAATCCGTTGGCGGTGGGCATGATATCGTTGACAAGCACATCGCCGTCAAGGAGCTTGTTAACGTCGGAATAGCGTTCAAAGCTGTCTCTACCGGCAATATAGGTGAAGATGCCCCCCTTGTTGTCGAAGGCCATCAGGGTGGAGCCGGCTGCCAAGCACAGCTTTGTGATGCGGCCGGCATGATTGCTGTAGGTAGAGAGGTCGCCCATGCGATAGTGCTTAACGCTGACACCGTTGTAGCGTTCGGCACCATCCTTGGTTGACCACCAGAGCGCACCATCGGCAGTCTGAACAATGGAATAGATGCGCTGGCTGCAAAGCCCCTCCGACTGTCCCAGGTGCGAGAAGGTGAAGTCTTTCACCTCTTGTGCATACGCTGGAATGAGCCAGGGCAGAGAGCACAGAAAGGCTGTGAGAAACGTCTTTATCTTATGGGTCATGTTGACTGTCTGTTGTGTTTTGGCACGGCAAAGATACAAAGAAAAAATAGAACAGTGCTCTGTTTTTCGGAAAAAAAGCAGAGCACGGCTTTAATTTCTGTCGCTGAAAGGGCTGAAATGAAAAAAAAGTTGTACCTTTGCCGAGATTTTCCAACAGAACAGAACGATGAAGAAACTGTTTATCGAGACATACGGATGCCAGATGAATGTAGCCGACTCGGAGGTGGTGGCCTCGGTGATGCAGATGGCGGGATATGAGACAACAACAGACATAGACGAGGCAGATGCCGTGTTTTTGAACACCTGCTCTGTGCGCGACAATGCCGAGCAGAAGATATACCACCGGCTGGAGGCTCTGAACGCTCTTAGGCGTGCAAGGCAGAAGGCAAATACCACAAACCCGGACCATTCTCCCTCCGCTCTCCACCTTCCACCCTCCAACCTTATCATCGGCGTACTCGGATGCATGGCAGAGCGTGTGAAAGAAGACCTGCTGAACCGCTATGGTGCCGACCTAGTGGCCGGTCCTGATGCCTATCTGTCTCTGCCCGACCTCATTGCGCAGGCAGAGACGGGGCATAAAGCCATCAACATCGAGCTGTCGACCACAGAGACCTATCGCGACGTGGTGCCTCAGCGCATGGCACTAGGACACAAGATTGGTGGCTTTGTAAGCATCATGCGCGGCTGCAACAATTTCTGCCACTACTGTATAGTGCCCTACACACGAGGGCGGGAGCGAAGCCGTGACGTGGAGAGCATACTGCGCGAAGTGCGCGACCTGAGAGACCGGGGGTTCAAGGAGGTGACGCTGCTGGGGCAGAATGTTAACTCCTACTCGTGGCAGGTTCCTTCCTCCACCCTCCATCTTCCTTCCTCTACCAATTTCCCGCAACTGCTGAGGGCTGTGGCCGAAACAGCTCCGGAAATGAGGGTAAGGTTTACCACTAGCCATCCGAAGGATATGAGTGACGAGACGTTGCATGTCATTGCTGAGATGCCCAATGTGTGCAAGCATATTCACCTGCCCGTACAGAGCGGCTCAGACAGAATACTGAAGCTGATGAACCGCAAGTACACACGTGAGTGGTATCTGGACAGGGTGAATGCCATACGCACCATCATACCCGACTGCGGACTCTCGACCGACATCTTTGTGGGGTACCACAGCGAGACAGAGGAAGACCACCAGCTGTCGCTGAACCTGATGAGAGAGGTGGGCTACGACTCGGCATTCATGTTTAAATATTCTGAACGGCCTGGCACCTACGCCTCGAAACACTTGCCCGACGATGTTCCGGAGGAGGTGAAGCTGAGACGGCTCAACGAACTCATTGCGCTGCAGACCGAAATATCGGCAGAACAGAACAGTAAGGACGTGGGGAAGACCTTCGACGTGCTGGTGGAGGGATTCTCGAAACGCTCCAGAGAACAGCTCTGCGGACGCACGGAGCAGAACAAAATGGTGGTGTTCGACAAAAACGGACACCATATAGGAGAGACGGTGACCGTGAGGATCACGGCGAGCACCAGCGCAACACTGATGGGAGAGGAATAAAAAACCTTGGGTTTTGTTTTGTTTTTACATTACTTATTTGTAATTTTGCACACATGAAATCGAAACGCGTAGCAAAGAAGTTTGCCAGCTGGCACTTGTGGCTTGAAGTGGGGACTGCTGAAATATACTCACCACGGGGAGGGAATAGAGGTGCCCGACCTCTACGGCATGGACTATAACGAGGCCGTTGACCTGGTGGAGAGCAGCGGACTGCGCATAGAGGCTACCGACTCTACATACGACAAGAAGATGCCCGCAGGAAGCGTGGTGGTGCAGTCGCCCGTCAAAGGACTGAAGGTGAAGCAGGGAAGGATAGTCTACGTCACCATCAACTCGCTTACCATTCCCAGGGTGAAAATTCCTGACATTATAGGAAAAAGCAGCTACAGGGATGCACAGGTGAAACTGCAGAAGCTGGAGCTGAGGCTGCTGCCGCCAAAGCTCATTGACGGCGACAAAGACTTGGTGTATGGACTTATGCTCGACGGAAAGAGACTCAATGCTGGCGACATGGTGGCAAAGGAGTCGCAGCTGACACTAATAATAGGTAATGGAAACTACGGCAGCAACATCGATGACGTGAAACCGGTGATTGTTGACGATGGCGAAGATGATGATGAGGACGACGGCAATGATGTAGATGATAATGTTGAAGTTATTGACCCCTCGATGATTGTGGACTAGTTAAGAGTTAAGAATTAAGAATTAAGAGTTAAGAGTTTTTTAGTTAAGAGTTAAGAATTAAGAGTTAAGAGTTCTTCGCCAGCGGCGATTAGGAATTAAGCCCCGAAGGGGTGAAAGACCACAGGGAGAGGTAAAAAAACTGTTAGGAGTTAAAGACGTTAGTTTTGCTTATGCCCGCATGCAAGGAAATCATATCTATCATCTTTCATTTATCATCTTTCATCTGAATAAGCTCTACACTCTAAACTAAATAGTTCGGTATGACCGAAGAAGAAATAGTCGAACTGCACGACATTGATGACCTGCAAGACATCGACCTTGAAGGCGATGACGACGGTGGGCAGACCCTCTATGAGCACTTGAGAATAGAAGTGGACAGAGGGCAGGTGCCCCTGCGCATAGACAAATTTCTTACCGAGCACACACAGCATTCCTCGCGCAACAGGATACAGCAGGCGGCAGAGGGGGGATTCCTCTTTGTCAACGACAAACCTGTGAAAAGCAACTACAAGGTGAGGGCGGGCGACATCATTACCCTAAGACTGGAGCGACCGCACTTCGACACAACGATAGTACCCGAAGACATTCCGCTTGACGTGAGATATGAGGACGACGAGCTGATGGTGGTCTACAAGCCTGCCGGCATGGTGGTGCATCCGGGATGCGGAAACTTCCATGGAACACTGGTGCACGCCATAGCATGGCACCTGAGGAACCTGCCTACATACGACCCTAACGACCCGCAGGTGGGGCTGGTGCACCGCATAGACAAGGACACCAGCGGACTGCTGGTGGTGGCAAAGACACCCGAGGCTAAGTCAGACTTGGGGAAACAGTTCTTCAACCATGAGACGCACCGCTCGTATGTGGCACTGGTGTGGGGCAACTTCGTGGAAGACACAGGGACGATAGAGGGCAACATCGGCAGAGATCCCCGCGACAGGCTCCGCATGGCTGTCTTCGACCCCTCGTCGGAAGAAGGAAAACCGGCCATCACACACTATAGGGTGATGGAAAGGTATGGCTATACCACCCTGGTGGAGTGCAGGCTGGAGACGGGACGCACACACCAGATACGCGCTCACATGAAACACATAGGCCATCCCCTCTTTGCCGATGAGCGATACGGAGGATGTGAGGTGTTGAGGGGCGAACGCACGGCTAGCTACAAGGCTTACATACATAACTGTCTGAAGCTGTGCCCCAGGCAGGCTCTGCATGCAAAGACAATAGGATTTGTACACCCGAAGACCAAGGAGCAGATGTTTTTCGACAGCTCACTGCCCCCCGACCTTCTGGCCCTGATAGAAAAATGGCATTATCGCCTCTCACCTATAACACCTACTCCACCTACCCCACCTACAATAAAATAA
>CAMYZK010000029.1 GCA_947303825.1 uncultured Prevotella sp.
TAATCCACGATAAGCAACGATAAGAAAATCATAAGAAAGTGGTGTAATCCAAGCGGTTACGCCACTTTTTTATTGACTATGCTGTGCGATGACTATTTGAAAAGAATGCCTGTAAAGATTCGTCCTGAGTTGATGCTCAGACGGCGGGCTGAGAAATAGTCGTCGGCTTGCTGGAAGGTGCAGACGGATGATACCTTGATGTGCTGTGTCTCTAAGCCTGAAGCCAGGAGCTGCAGACGGTTGCACTCAGGCAGGTCGATATGCCACTTCTCCCTGCGAAGGCTGATGGCAGGCATGTCGAAACCCTCTTGTACAAAGGCATCATACACTTCGTTGCCCACCTCGAAACTTTCGAGATGGATGCCTGGCCCAATCTGTGCTATCAGTTGCTGAGGGCGAGTGCCGTAGGCTGCCGTCATTGCTTCAACACCCTTCACGACAACACGTCTGACGGTGCCTCGCCAACCGGCATGAATGGCACAGACGGCCCGATTCTCCCTATCGTAGAGCAGAACAGGGATGCAATCGGCAGTAGAAACGCCGATGCAAACGCCCTTGAGGTTCGTCATCAGCGCATCGACGCCCTCCAGCGCCTCCTGCCTCTCGGCGATGCTCAGCGTCAGGAACGTCTCGTCAATCTTTGCCACCTTCGTCTGATGCACCTGATGGGGCATGATCAGACGGTCGTCGGTAATGCCCAGTATCCGGCACAGCGCCTGTCGGTTCTTGCGAATGTCTTCCCCGTTGTCGCCGCAATAGCGGTTGATATTGAACTCCGCATAGTTCCCCTTGCTGCTGCCTCCGTGACGGGTACTGCTGAAGGCCACCACGCCGGCACCCATCTCATAATAATCCAGTTGCGGTTGTTTCATCATTGTGCAAAGATACGTATTTTTCCTTGAAAAAGCCGTCTTTTCCTGCAATTATTTGCGTCTTTCAATAATTCGTTGTATCTTTGTGCCATCTTAAGACCAAAAAACATGAAAAAGAAACTGATGACACTCGGTATTTCGGCAGCTGTGCTGTCGGCATCAATGATGCAGCTCACCAGCTGCAAGGAAGTCCAGCGTGAAAACCCTCTGTTGCAGGAGAGCACCCTGCCTTTTGGCGCTCCTGACTTTAGCAAGATCCAAACCTCCGACTATCTGCCTGCCTTTGAGGCCGCCATCCAGCAGACGCGTGATGAGATAGCCAAAATAACGGACAATCCTGAGCCTGCCACCTTCGAGAACACTATCGTGGCTTTCGAGGAGAGTGGAAAGACGCTCGACCGCGTGTCGCGTGTCTTCTATGCCCTGGTGGAAGCCGACAAGACGCCTGAGCTCAGCGACATTGAGAAGAAAGTGACGCCGATGCTGACCGACCTCGCCAATGAGATTTCCTTCAACAAAGCGCTGTTCGGACGCATCCGCCAGGTCTACGACAGCAAGCACGATGCGCTGCAAGGCGAAGACCAGAAGCTGCTGGAGGAGACCTACAAGGACTTCGTGCGCAATGGTGCCCTGCTGGCTGACGACAAGATGGCTCGCATGAAGGAGATCAACATGCGCATCTCTGAGCTGCAGACCGAGTGGGGCGACATACTGCCCGATGCCACCAACGACGCTGTAGTATGGGTAGACAACGAGGCAGACCTCTCTGGGCTCAGCGAGGCCGACATCGCCCAGTGTGCCAAGGATGCTGAGAGCAGAGGCGGCAAGGCTCCCTACGCCATCGTCATCGTCAACACCACGCAGCAGCCCCTGCTGGCCAGCCTCGACAATCGCGACCTGCGCCGCAAGGTCTACGAGGCATCCATCCATCGTGCCGACGGAACGGACAAGTACAACACCTTCCCGCTGGTCGTAGAGATTGCCAAGCTGCGTGCCGAACAGGCCGAGATCATGGGCTATCCCAACTATGCCTCCTACTCTTTGGACAATACAATGGCCAAGACGCCCGACAACGTCTACGCCTTCCTCGAAAACCTCATCAGCCAGTACAGGCCCAAGGCCGACGCCGAGACAAAGGCCATCGGGGACTTTGCCCACAATCCTTCTCTCACCTCTAACCCCTTGCCTCCCACCTCTCAGTTAGAGCCCTACGACCGCTTCTACTACTCTGCCAAGATGAAGAAGCAGCTGCTCGACATCAGTGACGACGAGGTGAAACCCTACTTCAATGTCGACAGCGTATTGCTCAACGGCGTCTTCTATGCCGCCAACCGTGCCTACGGCCTGACGTTCAAGGAGCGCACCGACATCCCTATGTATCATCCCGACATGAAGGCGTTTGAGGTCGTCGATAAAGACGGAAAGTCGAGAGCCCTCTTCTATTGCGACTACTACCGTCGTCCCACAAAGCGAGGAGGTGCCTGGATGGACGGATTCCAGAAGCAGAGCCGCCAGTGGAACCAGCAGCCCATTATCTTTAATGTTTGTAATAGTGCGAAGGCTCCCGAGGGACAGCCCTCGCTGATTACCTGGGACGAGGTCACCACGATGTTCCACGAGTTTGGACACGCATTGCACGGCATCCTTTCCGACTGCCAGTACAACAGACTGAGCGGCACCAGTGTGGCTCGCGACTTTGTGGAGCTGCCGTCGCAGTTCAATGAGTCGTTTGCCACCATTCCCGAGGTGTTCGATCACTATGCACGCCACTATAAGACGGGCGAACCCATGCCTGCTGAGCTGAAGGAGCGCATGCTGAAGAGCATCAACTTCCAGACGGCCTACGCTCTTGGAGAGAACCTCGCCGCCACCTGCGTAGACCTTGCCTGGCACATGCTCTCTTCTGACCAGATTCCTACTGCTGAAGAGGCAGCCGCTTTCCAGACAGAGGCTCTGAATAATGTTGGACTGCTTGATGTCCAGATTCCTCCCCGCTACTACACAAGCTACTTCAACCATGTGTGGGGCGGCGGCTATGCAGCAGGCTACTACAGCTATCTGTGGACGGAGGTGCTGGCCGTCAACGTGGCCGACGTCTTTGCCCAGCGTGGCGCCCTGAAACCAGAGACGGGCCAGGAGTTCCGCGACAAGATACTGAGCCGCGGCAACACTGGCGACCTCATGCAGATGTTCACAGACTTTACAGGCATGAAGCAGCCTGATGCCTCCAGCCTGCTCAAGGCAAGAGGTCTGGCAAATTAACATTTTACTTTACCTTTTTTGCCTGATTTTGTACGCTGTTATGGAAAGACAGAAAGTGATAATACCAGAGAACCTAGAGGCTGCATTAGAGCAGGCCATAGGGGAGTGCCATGCCGACCGTCTGTTGGTGCTCACCGACGAGACTACCCAGCGGCTGTGCTGGCCTGTTCTGGCTGGTTTTGATTGTATGAAGGATGCCCGACATATTGTTATCAAGCCCGGTGACGAGCATAAGACCCTTGAGACGCTGACCTCTGTGTGGCAGGAAATGCAGCAGCATGGAGCCACACGCCACTCGCTGATGATAAGTCTGGGAGGGGGCATGGTGACCGATTTGGGTGGTTTTGCGGCCTCTACCTTCAAGCGCGGCATACATCTGATAAACATCCCAACCACGTTGCTGGCCATGGTCGATGCCTCGGTGGGGGGAAAGACAGGTATCAACTTCGGCGGACTGAAGAACGAACTGGGGGTCTTCCGCAATGCATCGGCTGTTATCCTGGACACGGTGTTCTTAAATACACTGGACCATGAAAACCTGCTGTCGGGATATGCCGAGATGCTGAAACATGGGCTTATCTGTCAGGCAGAGGACAACAGGGAGACGAGCATGCTGGCCGAGCTGATGACCTTCGATCTGGCGAAGCCCGACAAGGCCCAGCTGAGGCGCATGGTGGCTGAGAGCGTGGAGGTGAAACAGCGTGTGGTGCTGGAAGACCCGTTGGAGCAGGGACTGCGCAAGGCACTCAACCTGGGACATACCGTGGGTCATGCCTTCGAGTCGCTGGCATTGAGCCGAAAGCCTGTGCTGCATGGCTATGTCGTGGCATGGGGGCTGGTGTGCGAACTCTATCTGAGCGTGGTAAAATGTGGATTCCCTGTAGACAAAATGCGACAGGTGGTGCGCTTCATTGTAGACCATTATGGACGCATGCCTATTACCTGTGACGACTATCCCGAACTGCTGCGCCTGATGACACACGACAAGAAGAATACAGCTGGAAGGATAAACTTCACCCTGCTCAGCAGCGTGGGGGGCTTGGAGCTAGACCAGACGGCTACAAAGGCGGAGATTGAGGATGCACTTGATTTCTATCGAGAAGGATGATGAGATTCCTAACTCTCAACTCTCAACTCTTAACTCTTCACTCTTAACTCCTCACTCTTAACTCCTAACTCTCTACATTGACATTAGTCAAGAATAGTTGCAAAATATCAAGAATCTGCTAGCAGTCAGCTACTTGTATAAAAATAAAGCAGTACTTTTGCGCCCGAATTGAAAATACCAACTTCAATAGTAAAATTTTTTATAGAATTATGGCAGAAAAGAAAACAACCAAGAAGGCTGCTGAGACAAAAGAGGTAGCAGCTAAGAAACCCGCAACTCGCAAGACCGCCGTGAAGGCTGAGAAAGCAGTGCTGGCTGTAAACGCAGAAAACATTGGCTTCAAGGCAGGTGATGTGTACCAGGCTCTGGCAGCTTCAGAGAATGCTCTCTCTGTTAAGGAGATAGCCAAGGCTGCTAAGATTTCTGAGGAGGAGACTCTTCTCGGTCTGGGTTGGCTCTTCAAGGAGGGCAAACTGCAGAGCCAGGAGGACAACAAGATTGCATTGGCATAACTGAAGTCCCCTTGTACGAGGAGCAGATTATTAGAATACTTTTGGATGTAGGCGCGCGTGGCATTGGCGTAAAAAAGCTTGCCAAGCACGTCTACAACCTTTCATGTACTTTGTTTGACCAGCCCGATTTTGTTGAAGTTTATAATAAAGTACAGTATTATATATACAGCAGGGCACGCATGCCGAATTCCTTTATTGAGAGCACCGGACAGTGGGGACGCTACAGAATAAAGGCACGCAGCGCCGCCCGGGTGAGAGAGATGCTGAGCAAGAGCGTCTCTGACAGCGAAGAAGAAAAGTCTGGCGATGATACTCATACACCAGACTTGTCGCTAAGTTTGTTTCCCGACCTTTAGTCTTTCTTTGTAAGCTCGTCTACTTGTTTTTGCAGGGCGTTGAGCTGGCGATACATGTCGGGCAGGTGTTTCAGCACGGCCTGTGCATGGAAAAAGAGCTTAGGATCCATGGCGGGAGAGCCGATGAGCTGCTCGCCGTTTCCCTTGGTGTTGCTTATCACTCCGCATTGCGCTCCAATGAAGGTTTTGTCGGCCACTTTTATGTGTCCGGCAAATCCCGCCTGACCGCCAACCATACACCAGTTGCCTATCTTTGTGCTGCCTGCCAGACCTACCTGTGCCGACATGACAGTACTCTCGCCTACCTCGCAGTTGTGGGCTACCTGTATCAGGTTGTCTAGTTTTGCACCTTTGTGTATGACGGTCTGTCCCATGGTTGAACGGTCAACGCACGTGTTGGCACCTATCTCTACGTTGTCTTCTATCACGACGATGCCTATCTGTGGAATCTTGTCATAGCCTTCCTGGTTGGGAGCGAAGCCGAAGCCATCGGCACCAATCACACTGCCTGAGTGAATGGTAACATTATTGCCGATCTTGCAGCCTTGATAGATGGTTACGTTGGGGAAAAATATACTTCCCCGGCCTACGGACACGTTATCACCCACTACCACATGCGGATAAACCTGTGTGTTGTCGCCTATCACGGCTCCATCGCCAATGCATGCAAAGGCTCCTATATATACGTCCTTGCCAATCTTGGCCGTTGGAGAGATGGAGGCTAGTGGGTCGATGCCTGTCTTGCGAGGTTTCATGCTCTCGTAAATAGAGAGCAGACGAGCCACGGCTTCGTATGCATTCTTCACCCTGATAAGGGTGGCACTTACAGGATGCTCCAGTTCAAGGTCTTCGTTGACGATGACTATGCTCGACTTCGTGTCGTATATGTAATGGGTATACTTAGGGTTTGAAAGGAAAGAGATGGCTCCCTCGTGTCCTTCTTCTATCTTGGCAAAGCTGTTGACTGCTGCATCTTCTCTACCTTCCACTTTTCCACCGATGAGTTCGGCTATCTGTCTTGCTGTAAACTCCATGATAATATTTAACCATTTAACTATTTGACCATTTTACTATTTAACTATTTCACCATTTAACTATTTTATGGGGGTGTTTATCTTTTCTATCTTTATGAGGAGCAGGCCGATGGCTGTCCAAATAATCTCGCGCAGTCTGACAAGTAGTGCCACAAAGATGCCCTCGCGTGCCCCTATGCTGAGTCCCTTGGCCGAGAGCAGGAATCCGCCCTCGCGTCCTCCGAGCTGTAGTGGGATGAAGAACAGCATGTTGGCAAAGAGCGATGTGAAAGCCAGGATGAGTATGCACTGCAGGTAGTTGGCCGACGGCATGATGACGAGAAGAATGAATAGTATCTCGAGTGCTGAGACTACGCGGCATGAGAATTCGAGGAACACTGCCAGGAAGAATGTTCTGGGATCTTGGCTGTGCAGAGCTGCTATCTGGCTATCTATGGTTTGCAGCTGTTCGGCATGACTGCTGAAGAAGTTGCGTGCCCACTTCTTGACAAAGGGTATGTGGCTGAGTATGCGCATACCGCTAACGGCAATGCCTCGCTTGTAGCCTTTCAGGAAGAACCATATTGCTGTGAGGCAGAAAGCGGCGACACAAGCCAGGAGTATGCCCATAGGAAGGTTGAGAGGTTGGGTGGCTACATAGAGCAGACAAGAGAGAAGCCAGAACCAGAAGTGGGAGAAGATGTGTGTCATGACGTAGAGCAACACGCTGGAGGTGGCTCGCTCTGTGCCTATGTAGGGTGAAAGCGACATGATGCGGTAGGGCTCTCCTCCCATCAGTCCGCCGGGAGTGGCATAGTTGAGCGCAAAGCCCGAAACGGTAATCTTGTAGAGCCAGATAAAGGAGAAAGGCTTTGAGGCAGGGGCTTCGGCCTTTCTTGAGCCGCTCTTGATGATTATCCACCATGCTGCTGTGTTGAATATGTAGAGTACAGCCCACAGCATCACTACGGCCAGAAACCAGTAGCCGGCACGTTGTACGCCGTCCCACACTTCCTTGAAGTTGAGTTGGCTGACCATAATGGCCAGAACTGCAAGGCCGAAGATCAGGAAACCGTTCTGGTATTTCTTCTTCATTCTTTCTTTTCGCGGGGCGTGTTGAATCTCACTTTCTCACTGTCGTCGCGCTTCTCGTGGTAGAGCTTGGGTAGAGGATTGGCCAGTGGCTCGTCATATCTCTGGCGGTTGCGGTATATGTCGATGGCATGGAAGATGGCGTGGCGCATGGACTCGGCCTCCATAGTGTTCTTGCCGGCAATGGCAAAGCAGGCTCCGTGGGCAGGTGCCGTGCGCACTAGGGGAAGGCCTGCTGTTACACGTACTCCCTTGTCTTCGCTTATGGATGTGAGTGCCTTGAATGGCGTCTGACCCTGGTCGTGGTACATGGCTAGCACGGCATCGAACTGTGAGTAGCTGCCAGTACCGAAGAAGTCGTCGGCAGGGTAGGGGCCAAAAGCCTGTATGCTCATGCGAGCAAGCTCTTCTACGGCAGGGCGTATTATTTCTTGTTCCTCATCGCCCAACACTCCGTCTTCTCCTCCACGCGGATTGAGTGCCAGGACTGCTATACGCGGGTTGGAGATAGACATGTCGCGCTTGAGCGACTGGTGCAGTATTTTTGCTTTGTCTACTATTTTTTGCATGGTAATGCTGTCGGCCACATCTTTCAGCGATACATTGTTGGTTACCAGAGCCACGCGCAGGTTTTCGCTAACAAGGATGGTAAGTCCTTGTGAAGGAGCCTGCTCTGAGGGGCCAGCTCCATTTTCCAGCTGTTTGCTAATATAAGAAGTGTGTCCATCGAACCCCTTAATGCTATTTTTGGCTATGGGAGCAGTTACAAGCACATGTATAGCCCCGGCCTTGTAGTCGGCAATGGCACGGTCGAGTGCTTTCTTTGCTGCATCGCCAGCCTCGGCAGTAGGAATGCCCATTTCTATCTTTACCTCTTCGTCGATAGTTGTAAGCAGGTTCAGGCGTCCTTCACGTGCTTCCTTTGCATTGTTTATTATGGTGAACTGTGCGTCAATACCAAGTGCCTTGGCATGATATGCAGCGGTTTTTGGCGAACCGTATATTATTGGTGTGCACAGTTCTAGCATTGCCGGGTCTTCAAAGGCTTTGAAAATTATCTCATAGCCCACGCCATTTGTGTCACCGTGAGTTATTCCTACTATGATTTTATTATCTTCCATTTTACTATTTGACTATTTTACTATTTGACTATTTTACTATTTGACCATTTTACTATTTGACCATTTGGCCATTTTACTATTTGGCCATTTAACTATTTGACCATTTAACTATTTGAACATTTTACTATTTGACCATTTAACTATTTGGCCATTTAACTATTTAACTTTTTTCACCAAGCTTTTCTGCTGTGCGGTAGAAAGCAGTCCGCAAGCTGCAAGTATGTCTTCTCCACGGCTGGCGCGTATTGTTGCATATACTCCGTGGCTGGTTAAGTAATCGCGCATTTTCTCCATGCGTTGCACATCGGTGGGCGGCAAGTCTGTGTCGGGAGTTGTGTGAAACCGTATCAAGTTGATGCGGCATTCCAGACCATGGAGCAACTTTACTATTTCTTTTGAATGTTCCTGCGAGTCATTGAGCCCTCCAAAACAGATGTATTCAAACGAGCATCGCCGCTGGTGGGTAAAGTCGTACTTCTTCAACCGACTTATTGTCTCGCTGATAGGCATGGCCTTCTCTGCAGGCATAAGGCTGAGACGCTGCTCGTGGAAAGGGGAGTGCATAGATACGGCTATGTGGCATTGGCTTTTTTCTAGGAACGTCTCCAGTTTCTTCCGTATTCCCACTGTGCTCACAGTAATGCGTTTTGGACTCCATGCATATCCGTTGGGTGAAGTGAGTATGTCTGTTGCTTTGAGAATGTTGTCAAGGTTGTCCATCGGTTCTCCCTGTCCCATGAATACTATGTTTGTTAACAGGTCACGTTCTGGCAGGGAGTAAATCTGGTTTAGAATGTCTGTGACCGAGAGGCTGCCATGGAAACCTTGTCTTCCTGTCTGGCAAAACGTGCAGCCCATCTTGCAACCTACCTGGCAGCTGACACACACAGTGCCTCTGTTGCCGTCGGGTATGAATACGGTTTCTACATATTTGTTGATTATTCCTGACGGTACGGCTTCGTCAGTAAGAACCGGAAACAGATATTTCTTTGTGCCGTCAACAGACTGCTGCCAGTTGACAGGTGCCATTGCACCGATGGTGTATGTCTTTTCAAGCAGGCTTCGGGCTTCTTTAGAGAGATTGGTCATCTCTTCTATGGTGCTGACATGCTTTTCGTAAAGCCACTTAGCTATCTGCCCGCCAGCGAAGCTAGGCATGGCAAGGGCAACAGCAGCATCTTTCAACTCTGTTAAGGAAAGACCTAATAGCGGCTTTTTGGCACTATTCATTTTGCAAAGGTACAAAAATATTGCCTAATGGCAAAATAAAAGGTTGTTTTTTGGCATTTGTCAATTAATCAGTATCAGAAAGGTCGGTATCAGAAAGCGTCAAACTCGTTGTTTTCTATTGCTTTGACAGCCATGCATTCCATTTCTACCAGCCATCCTGTGCGGCATACCGGTGCGTGGACTATTACAACAGGCTTTTCCGAGAAGCGCTCTTTGTACATACGGCCCACGGTCTGGTAGTCTGCATTGTCGCGCAGGTAAACTATCATCTGTGCTACATCGTCGTAGGTACATTCTGCCTCGTGTAGCAATGCTTCTACGTTTTCCCAGACACGCAGCGTCTGTTTGTAGACATCGCGTGGAAAAACTATCTGCCCCTTGTTGTCGATACTGGCTGTCCCGCTGATGAAAACATGCCGCCGGTCGCCATAGTCTATTCGTGTTCCTCTTTCAAACGACACACCGTAGTCGCTGGTACGGTTGAGGTGGGTTGGGGCATAGAGATGTTTTATCTGTTCCTGTCTTATGCCTGCAATGGCATAGTTGTCCATCTGTGTAAGCACGCAAGGATCCAAGGCTCGTCCACCTATACCTGTAGAGGCAATGAAGTGAGTGTCATGATTAAGTCCCTGAGTAAGGAATACCTGATTGCGGGCCCTTACCACTCCACCGTAGTTAAGGTCAATATCGTTGACATACAACCATGTGCGTATGCAGTTCTCGGCAAGTTTGCATCCTTCTTGAGCCAGCTGCATGATATACTCGTTGAAAAGCAGGCGTGTCTGGTACTCGGAGTTGGCAGCCAGATTGTGTGCAGAGGCATTCCAAAGGTGCCGGTATGTAGGTTCTTTTTTCTTTTCTGAAATAGAAGCCACCTCGAATAGTCCGCTTTCTTTCAGCCTTGTAGTGACACCGCTCATCAGGTATATCCAAAGAGCCAGCTTGGAGCCGTCAAGTGGTGGTTGCTGTATAATGCTTTTGGCACAGTCGCTGCTGTCTGCTGCAAGTACCTCGTCGGCCTGATTGGCTGCATCGCTAAGGAAATAGCGCTTTATTACGGCTACGCAGCCTTTCAGTTCCGTTCCAATGATTTCCTGATACACATCAGAGACACTTTCCAGCTGCTGGTGGAATGTAAGGTTGTTGTCGGTAACGCGTATCATGACATGATACTCGCCTGTGTTGCCACGTTCAAATTTGAAAATCTTTACTTCTGTGTGGTTGTATACTTCTTTACTGTACATCTTTAAACTGAAGAAGTCCGAATAGCTAGTATTCATATCATTGCAACTAACTATTCGGACAGAGCTTATAATACTATGTTATTCTTTTTTCGCCTTTTCAGCGCGCTTTGTTGCTGTCTTTTTTTCTGAAGTTGACTTTGGGGCCTTTGCCTTTTTCTCTTTCTGTTCGAGTTTTTCCAGCTTTGCCTTCAGGCGGGTTATCTCCTTATCCTTCATCTCTATCTCGTCACCCTGATTACGTATGGTGGTAAGCAGGGAATTGAGCTCTTCATTCTCTATCTCCATGGGATAGAGGGCGTTTACCCTGTTGATGAAGTCGCCCAGAATGTTCATGTAGTTGGTGAAGGCATCGAAAGGTCCACTGTAGATGCCACGGTCTAGTCCTACGTTAGATGGCTTTGTGGTCATGAAACGGAAGTTGTTTGAGGCCTGCAGGTAGTCCCAGTCCTGGTTGATGCGCGGGTCGTCGGCAATGAGCAGTCGGTCGGCCACGCTGTATAGCTTGTGGAATGCCTCGCGTTGCATGGCGTTGCCCAACCAGCAAGAAACGTCGCGCTCCTCGTCCACCCATGAGAGTGTATCGGGTACGTCGAGCTGGCTTACACTCTTAACTTTGGCGCATATCTCTGACGGGGTAGAGAAGGTGATGCCTTTTTCGCGTGCACATGCCGGCAGCGCATGAATGAAGTCGAGGATGTTTGAGCTTAGTGGCTGTGCAATGCCGAGGGCCGATAGTTCCATGAAGATGTTTATTATCTGCTCTTCTTCAGGTAGTCGTGCTATGCGGTCTATATATGCGTCGGCAAATAGTGGATAACCGTCCCATTCGGCATTGTTGAAACGCAATGATATGTCATCGGAAAGCTCTACGTCTCGTAGCAGGAGCTTGAGGTTAGGCGACTGGTTGCAGTGGTATACATAGTGTGGCGATTTCCACCCAAGCACGTGCTTGGCCCCCTCGGTGAGCATGCCTTTGAATCCCAGTGCTGCTATCTGGCCGCCAATGTCGTCGCTGTAGATGAGCGAAGAGTTGCGGGCTACTTTGGGCTCCTGTCCGAAGTATTCCTTTATCTTTGCCGTTTGCTTCTTCATGTCACGGGCAAAGCTGTCGGGGTTGGCCAGCGACGAGAGTCCATGGCTGTAGGGCTCGGCAAGGAACTCCACACAGCCTGTCTCGTTGAGATGCTGTAGCTTCTCAAGCACCTGCGGAGCATGCATCTCCAGCTGTTCGATGCCAGTTCCGCTAAGCGAGAATGCTACCTTGAAGTACTGGCCGTTTTCCCTTATCATTTGCTCCAGTGTGTTCAGGGCAGGCATGTAGCTGCGCTCGACAATATCGCTGATGCTGCGTTCGTTTTCGTAGTCATCGTAGTAATAGTGGTCTGTACCGATGTCGAAGAAACGGTAGCGCTTCAGATGTATTATCTGATGTATTTCAAAATATAGGCAAATTGTTTTCATAACTTAATTTTACGATTTTACAATTTTACAATTTTCGATTTGTATGTGTAGTCCAATTGTCCAATAGTGAGATGGTCCAATTGTCCAATATCACTGTTCCCATCCAAGGGTTCTCCTATAAAGTGTGCGAATCCATGTGCCCACCTTCTCCCAGGTTATCTGGTCTACCTCGCGCTTTCCTTCCTCCTTGAGGTAATTGAAGAGAGAGTCGTTGGTGCAGATGCTGTAGATGGCGTCGGCCAGGGCGTGTATGTCCCAGTAGTCCACCTTTATGCAGTTGTCCAGAATCTCTGCACACCCGCTCTGCTTGGAGATGATGCTTGGCGTACCGCACTGCATGGCTTCAAGTGGTGATATGCCGAAGGGCTCGGAAACCGATGGCATGACGTAGACGTCGCTGTCTTTGAGACATTCGTATACTTGCTTGCCTCGCATGAATCCTGGGAAGTGGAAACGGTCGGCAATACCTCTCTCGGCAGCAAGATATATCATGGCATCCATCATATCGCCCGAGCCTGCCATGCAGAAACGCACGTTTCGTGTGCGGTGCAGCACCATGTTGGCGGCCTCTACAAAGTATTCGGGCCCTTTCTGCATGGTAATGCGTCCGAGGAATGTCACCACCTTGTCCTTTCCGGTATGGTCGGGCCGTGGAATGTCCTGATACTCCTGAGGCAGAGGATATACGGCATTGTGCACGGTGTAGCACTTGCGCGGGTCTTGGTGGTACTGGTTTATTACCGTCTGTCGTGTCAACTCGGATACGCACATTATGCAGTCGGCCCAGTCCATGCCATTCTTCTCTATAGAGTAGACGGTAGGGTTAACCTTTCCTCTGGAACGGTCGAAGTCGGTGGCATGTACATGTATGCACAGAGGTTTGCCTGAAACCTGCTTGGCATGTATACCTGCAGGGAATGTCAGCCAGTCGTGAGCATGAATAATGTCAAAGTCTTCTGTGCGAGCCACTTGTCCGGCAATGATAGAGTAGTTGTTTATCTCTTCATGCAGGTTGCCGGGATAGCCTCCTGCAAACTCCATTGCACCGAGGTCGTTGACATTCATGTAGTTGAAGTCGGCATAGATATGGTCGCGCAGCTTGAAGTAGTAGTCGGGGTCCATGATGTTTCCCACTCTCTGCTTCACGTAGTCGTAGTCCACGTCGCGCCATGCTATTGGTACTGCATTCATGGCCACAATGCGACAGGCATGCTGGCTCTCGTCGCCGAAGGGGTGTGGCAGGCAGAGCACAGTCTCTATATCTCCCTGGGCTTTCAGTCCCTCAGAGATTCCGTAGTTGGCGGTAGCGAGACCACCAAACACATGAGGAGGGTACTCCCATCCAAACATTAATACTTTCATAATCCTTTAAGTTTCTAAGTTTTTTAGTTCTTTAAGTTTTTTAGTTCTTTAGTTTTGGTTTTGGTTCCTTTTCAGAAACTCAAAAACTCATAAACTATCAAACTTATCAACTCATTTCTGATACGAATATTTCTCCAGTAGTTTCATCGTACGTAGTATCTCGGCTACGTTCATTGCAAACGACATGGCTCCTCGTCCGTGGAATGGCGGGTTGCCGTCGAAAAGCTCTGAAATAGTGCCAATGGCATGGTAGTCTATCTCGTCCTCGTAGCCCACCATCTGTCTCTCTATGAACGACAGTCTTGAGCGTTTGTACAGTTTCAGACAGGCCTCCATGTAGAATCCTCCCAGCCATGGCCATGCCGTTCCCTGATGGTATGCATAGTCGCGTTGCGTCTGCGGACCCACGTACATGGGGTTGTAGCCTCCGCTTTTAGGCGACAGCGAGCGCAGCCCCTTGGGA
>CAMYZK010000030.1 GCA_947303825.1 uncultured Prevotella sp.
CGGGGACGGCGTAAACGGATACGACGTTGTATTCGAGGGATGCAGTAATTTTAAGGTTGTATTGTCCAGCTTCGCTGACTACAAACTGGCCTTTGGCTTTTTCTTCTACGGGATAGGTGAAGTCGCTCATGTTGCCGTTGGCAAAAAGCTTGTAGTCATAGGTCTTGGCCTCGGCTGTAAATTCCTTGGTCAGCGTCCAGACCTTGTTATTGGTGGCGTCCTGAGTCAGTGCCCAGGCGTTGGCCGTGTTCCAGTTGCCGTCGTCACCTTTTCCAAGGAAGTCGCCCATGATAGCAATGCTATTGATTGCGACGGGGTATTGAGGCAGTGCTTTCGGAGCAGGACTCTCGGTCAGTCCGGAAGCCACGCTGGTGAGAATCTCAAGCTTGATGTTGTCGATGTAGTACGTCGTAGCTTTCTGATTCTGGGACAGATTGAAGGCGATGGTCTGGAAGTTGTTCAGGAAGCCACCTTCGTTCTCTTTGCCGTTGCAATCGGCAGGTACTGTTATCTCGCCAGAGTCGTAAGTAGCCCAATCGGTGCCAAAGTTGCATGCAGGTGAACCTTGCGCATTATCTATATACCAAATAATGTACTCACCGGGCTCGTTCTGCGCCTGAAGGTCGCACTTGCAAGCATTGTCGGCCTTGTAGTCGAACGTCAGCCTGTACTTTGTGCCGGCAGGCAACTCGTATGGCAGGCGGACGTAGAACTGGGTGTCCCAGCTATTAGCTTCCTCGCCTGTGGAATGCAATACGATGCCCCTGGAGCCATCCTTGCCAATGCCGTTCTGGATTCTGGCATAATACACGTTATCGCTGCCTAAGCCGCTTTCCTTCACGAAGAAGCACTGGCGGTCCGTGCCTTCCAGGTTGCCATTGACGATGATGTCGGTCCAATCATCGCCAGAGCCACCGCCAGAGGAGGCAGCCACGAAACCAAAGCTGTAAAAGTTCATACCACCTGTATAGCTTACGCGTACAGAACCTGCTGTAACATCTACTTCCACATACGGATAAACTGTAACGTTTTGACCACTCTCGGTTACAGTAACAGCCTGTGACTCTTGAACAATTTCATTGTAGAGTTCCGTTTCGCCTTGCGTGATTACAAGCTTACGATCCGTAGCAGTGGGCGAACCGGTACGGGGAGCAATGCGGAGTTTACCAGCCTCAGGGATGTTCAGCGTGATATAGTTCTTCGTTGACGAGGATTTGCCACCTGAACACAGACAGTGCGTATACGATTTGTAACTCGTAGAGGTACCGAATCGGCGTGCGTCCGCATCAATTGTCATTTTGTTATCACCGTCAGCGATGGTGGCAGAGAACGTTGACCCATCGACTGTAAAGGTAGCATCCGCAGCAAGGTTGTTTGCAGTGACAGTCCCTGTAAATACAATCTCAGTGACCTCATCGGCCCACGCGCCCGTCGCCGCCGTCATGAGCAGCAGCATCATGGCCACAATAGTTAACACTCTGGCGAAACCCGAGCCTGCTCGGCTTTGCGCTCTCAAGATTGATTTTGTTAGCATAAACATTAATTGTTAGTATTAGTAAATGAATTGTTATTTGGTAAATATTTAGTATTTGTTTGATTTGTCGGATTTCTTGCGTCCCTTCGGTAGCAAGCGTCTCCTTCGTCGCCGAGTGCCGCCTCGTCAGAGGCACTCCATTATTCTCGTCTAGCTGAGACAAAACGGATATCATTCTTCTTTTAACCACGAATTGCACGAATTACACGAATTTTTCGACCGAAGGTCATACTTGGCACTTTTTCCCCTAAAAATAATATCCGTAATGTCTCGGTATGTCAAAGATCGCTATGCTTGCAAAGAACTCTTAACTCTTACCTCTTAATTCTTAACTCTTACCTTCCTGTACTCCGCCGGTGCCATGCCGAAGCGAGCCTTGAAGTCGTGGTAGAAGGTGGTGGTGCGCTGGTAGCCGGAGGACTCGCCCACATCGACAAACGACATCGTCGGTTGCTCCACCATCAGGCGACAGGCATGGTCGAGACGGCAGTTGCGCACGAACTCGGGCAGCGACTGACCGCCGCCCTGGGCAAAGGCTGCCCCCACGCGGGCTGCCGAGAGCGAGAAATGAGTCATGACGGCAGCACGGTTGAAGTCGGGCCAGCGGTACAACTCCTGCTCCCGGATAACCTTGGTGATATACAGGAACAGCTCCTCGTCGGTCATCGCGCTCAGGTCTTGTGAGATTTCGGAGTCCTGACTTTTCAATATTTCGGGATGCTTGTCTTCCTGTCTACTCGTCTTCCTGAACGTTTGGAACTCACCAACGTTTTCATCCAGTTTCTTCTCAATGTCCGTCAGCCGCTGGCTAATCGTCGCCACTTCCTGCATGGCATCATCCCGCTGCTTGCGCAGCGAGTAAGCAATAGCCAGGGATGCTCCAAAAGCAACCAGCACAAAACAGGTAATGAGATAATCCATAGGTTAGTTGTGATAATCGACTACAAAGATAGACATAAATTCTCACTCCTACAATAGGCAAAACAAATGAGCAAGGCGTTACAAATAAATAAGCAAGGAAAATAACAAATAAGCAAGGTATAAACAATGCTTGTAACAAATAAACAAGCTTTAGGGCAAGATCAGAAGTTCTTGGACGAGCCAATCGGCCTCTTTACCATACCTCCAACAGCCATCGACAGATAGCAGATGACAACAGTGAGCGATGCGGTGACCAGAAGCTCGAGTAGCAGGCTGCGTCCCGTGAGGAAGCCAAGGTCAATGCAGCGTATGAAGAAGTAGTGGTACAGGTAGATGCGAAGGGTGTTATTGCCAATGAGCAGCAGCTGCCGGTCGATGAAGGTGGTGCTGCTGTCAAAGAGGTGAAACACAGCCACCAGTGCGCTGATGGCGGTGAGGGCAATGACGAAGTCGAGAGCTATGGGCAGGCTGTCTATGCGGCTGAACGATGCCACGACGAGCACAAGATAGGCCGACACCAGCAGCAGGGCTATCCACGGCTTGCGGGTGATGTATGCCACCAGTGCGTACTTGCGCGACATGTAGCCAATGACAAAGAACGGCCAGAAGGCAAAGGCTCCCCAGGCATTGAGTGCCTGGAGGAAAGGCTGGAGGGCTGTGAGGAAGGAAGGGAGCACCGAGGAAGGTGCAGCACTGAGGGTATGGGCTGCATAGAGTAGCAGCCAGACGGCCAGGGCAAGTGCAGCATCGACCACGAAAGCCAGCATACGACGTTTCTTCTCACCAATAGCGAAATGGTGAAATGGTGAAATAGTAAAATCGTGAAATCGTGAAATAGTAAAATGGTGAAATCGTGAAATAGTAAAATAGCGAAACGGCACCAGCAGCAGGTAGAAGATGGTGAGCGTGAGCAGATACCAGTAGCCAAAGTGACCTCCGTTGAACAGGAAGAGGCTCACCCCACCGAAGACCAACGCATTGACAAGACCAACGACAAGCATGGGAACGAGAAACCGGCGGGCCTTTGCCAAGAACTTACGAAAGGTGGGTGGACAAGAGATAACATATCCGGAGAGCCAGAAGAACAGCGGCACGTGGAAAGTGCAGATGATGTTGAGCAGAGGATCGCTGGCAGACTGCTCGTGATACATGCAGAAGTACATGGTATGCCCCATCACCACGAGCATCATGGCAATGGCTTTCAGCTTGTCTATGTAGAGCAGTCTCTCCTGCGACATCGTCTTGAGTTTGTGAGTTATATTTCAGAGTCTAGTTTAAAAAGTCCGCTACCGTCAACTAACGAGCCGCATGGCACTCCCCTCCCTTGTAGGGGAGGGGCAGGGGTGGGGTGACTAACTCATTCAGCGGCAAAGAATTAGTTTTGCTGATGCCCGCAAGCAGGGAAATCATATCTTTCATTTTTCATTTTTCATCTTTCATCTGATGAAGTCTTTCATCTTAAGAATTCGTATGTCTCTGCCTACCACCCATACCTGCTCGTTGCCTGCGGCCAAGGCACTGTCGGCTAGAGATTCTATCCTCTTACTGTCGTATGCGGGAAGGGTGGTCTCGCCGATAGCCGTCTTCCACTTATAGTGGCTGTAGTGGCGCACGGAGAGTCCCCAAGCGAAGGCATCTACGGGGCGCACGCAGAAGTTGGAGTAGCGGGGTTCAGACTCGTCGTCTATGTTGATGCAGAAGGCCCGCTCCACAGGCTTTTCGCTGCTGGCCAGCACCTGCAATGCCATTTTCTTACCCGTCAGTCCCGACTGCCGTGCTGCCTGAAAGTGATGAACATCGGTAAAGACCGCCGCAGCCAGATAAAGGGCAAAGGCAAGGCTTATCATGCGGCTGTTGCTGTAATGGCTTACTATAACAGCAATGATGAGTGCTGCCATCGAGAGTGCGGCATAGTTGTGCATGATGCTTATCAGAGTTACCAGATGGGGGGAGACAAGGATGAAGAAGCATGCCACCAGCACTGGCAGCCGCCTGCTCTTGAACAGTCTCCACTTGCAGGCGAGCATCAGCAGGAACGGCATTGCCATGGCGACTGTCATGGCAGCCACTACCCAGTTTCGCGTAGGAGGATAGACAATGCTCATATAGTCGGCAGGCAACCACGTGTAGGCCATAAGCTGAACAAAGTCATTCAGACGGTCGGCAATGGTAGCCTGAGCGTATTCGCCGGAATACTCCAACTCAACAATGCCTGTGCAATAGATAATGAAATAAACAGCGAAGTATGCCAGCACGACAATCATTGCCACTGCAAGGTGGCGCATCGCCTCACGGCCTGTGCGTAGGCTGAATGCGTAAGCCAAGATGGGTGGAACGACAGCCCATGCCAGTCCGTTCTCCTTTGACAGTGCTGCCATGACCACGCAGAGGAGCCAGAGAGACCCACCCCCCCGCTCGGCTCTGCCGCTTTGCTGTGCAAAGAACCCCTCCCTATCGGGAGGGGAGTAGTTACTAAATTCGCTGATGGGTCTGTATGTCCATAGGGCGAGGAGTCCCCACAGCTGCGCGTAGGTCTGATTAAGTCCGTCGCAAGCCAGTGTAGCCCCAAGAGTGGCAGGCGACAGAAAGAAGAAGAGCGTAGCTATATTGGCAGCCAGGCTGCCCAGCGACAGTTTGCGGCAGAGAGCATAGACCAGGCAGGCACTGGCAGCATGACCAAGAATGATACATACATGGTTGAGCGTGGGAAAGAGTGACGGGAAGTATCCCAGCAGGCATCCGAACAGGAAATCCCACGGACGGCGTACAGCATCGGGAAAGAAATAGCCTGGGTCGGAAATCTTTATGTACCACGTAGACTGCAGCGTGGTATAGTCGTCGAAGGTGGGCATAATGCCACATACGCCCCATAGGATGAAAGGCAGCATGCAGGCTATGACGACAATCGAAAAGTGGCTATCTCCTCTTAATTCATAATTCATAATTCTTAACTCCTAACTCCTAACTCTTAACTCCTAACTCTTAACTCTTAACTCTCTTCCTTCCTCCCTGGATATAGATGCCAGGTTTCAGTTTATATAGCCTTTGGCCACTGGGGGCCACCTTCCTGCCCTTCAGGTCGTAGACGGCACGGGGGCAACGGTGCATGCTCGTCTCGCTAATGCCCATCTGCTCACCAAAGAAGGAGGCATTATAATACAGGGGGAAGCCGGTTCTTTCTATCTCCTCCAGGTGTTGCCTTATCCAACGGCAAATATATTCATACTCCGCATCGAAGTCAATGGCATCGCCCCACACATCGCTGTCACCGCTCCATTTTTCTGCTTCACGACGAGCAGCCCCACTCTTCTTAACATCCATATAATAATGTGCGAACCTGCTGATAATGCTGTCAGCAGACAGCACCCCTCCCGTCTGGTGCAGCTCGTCAAAACGCTGGTTGAGAAGGCTGTTGAAGTTGAGAGTATTGGTTTTGTACAGACGGTAGAAGACAAAGACATCTACATCGGTCAAATACTGCGGCGACGAGAAGTCTTCCTTTCCATTTACCAGCTGTCCTCCCCACCGCTGTCCAAAGGTGGCATCAAGGTCCCAAGGCGCAAGCGTGAGTCTTTTGCTCTCCGACTTGTCGTAGACGGCCCAGTACATGTTCTTTCCACTGTTGTCTACTGCATTGACAATACTGACAAAGAGGCTGTAGTCTATCAAGACAGGAATGTCGAAATAGTCGCTGATATGTTCTTCAAAATCCAGGTCGCTACACTGCAGGGCATAGTTGTTGGCTTCAGCCAGCGGTGCCCAGTCTGTTGAATCGCAGTCGTCAAGGTCGGGATATTTCATTTCATAGCCCAAGAAGGTATCCTTTGTGTTGTCATAGCCTTGCAAAAGGTCGAACATCTGTGTGTGGTTCCAGTCCACGCCCTTATACAGGCAACCGTGAATATCGCCCGTTGCCTCGTCTGTCTTCCTAAGCTTCAGCTGCTTGCGGTCCATCATTTCCGAGAAATTATACACCCCGCGGTACTCATTGCCAAGAAACACCTCTACCATTCTTCCACTGACTCCGTTGCGTGCCTTCGGCTTCTTGTCGGCATAGTATGGCTGGCGTGCCATGTCGTTCCAGAGATCCATGGCAATGCGGTTGCGCATGCGGAAGACGTCGGGCTGTCCGGCATCGAGCATCCAGCTGTTGTCTGAACGCATGCCAAAGAAAGACACGTCGTGGTCTGTCTTCACCTTGTAGTTGCGCTTGTGCTTGCCCTCGGTATTGGTGACCCCTCCGCGCCACTTTATCCTAGCACTGTAAAGGCTGTCGGCACGAAGATCAGGACTGGCAAGGGTGAGGGTGCCTTCCTGATAGTCATATCCGAAGTCTCCATTCAACAACACTATCGGCAGGAAGGTGAATTGTATCTTTCCTGCCTTTGTGTGCCCCATGGTGTCGGTAACCAGTGCCTGATATATGTTGTCGGCACTTATCTGTTGAAAAGTGTGCTGACAGTTGCCTGAAGGAAGCAAATGCCCGTCTATTTCCATTTGCCTGTACAGCTGGCCCATCTCTACCGTCAGCTGGCCGTCATGTCCGAACATGCTCTCCGGCACTGTGGCAAGCCATGTGTTTGTGATACTGTCGTAAGGAGCGATATGCCCGCCAATACATATCTGCGACAGGGCAAGGTATGGGAAGAGTGCCATAAGCACTGGCAACAGGAAATGCTTAGGCATGGTATAACTATTAATTATTTAATGACAGCAATCTTACAAACCACTCCTTTCTTACCCTGGCTGGTAGCGGCAGCCACCATGTAGACTCCGCTTGCCACTCGATGGCCGCGGCTGTCACGGCCATCCCAGGTGAAGGTGCCTCCGTTGCTGCGCCCCTGAGCCACCAGCTGACCGTTGGTGGTAAGAATCTTCACATCGGCGTTGTACGAGAGTCCTACCACGGTAATCAGACCGTCGTAGCCGCTCACAACAGGGTTGGGATAGGCATAGACATCGTCTTTGCTCATTTCTATACTGGCATCGGTAGCATCGCTCATGTAGGAGCACAGGCCGTTATCAGTGCCAAAGAACACCTCACCCGTAATGGGGTTGATGGCAATAGACTCAATGTTGTTTGACAGCAGCGGACTGTTCTCGGCTGTGAAGTTGTGTATCTGCTCCATGTTGTCGGCACTGATGAGATAGACTCCTGCACCGCTGGTGCCTATCCACTTGCGGTTTCCGCCGTCAACAGCCATACAAGATATGTTCACGTTAGACAGCAGATAGTCGGCATAGTTGGTACCGTCGTTGCGGGGCACCTTTACCTGTGTGACATAGCTTATGCCTGACTCTATCTGCGACGGCTCTATAAGAAAGGGGCCAATCTGACTTCCCACCCAGATGTTTCCTTCCAGGTCTTCGGTGATGCAGTGGGGATTATACGACTGGTAGGTGGTGCCGTCCTGGTTGGCAATCTCGAAAACTGCATGTATAAGCTTGTCGGTCTTAGGATTATAGCAGAAGAATGACGGCTTTGACCAGTGGGCGTTGATAAACCACAAGAGCCCCCGGCTGTCTTCAAACAGGTCGGTAAGCTGAGCCAGGCTCTTACCACTCTCCATAAGCTGCTCCTGCTTATGAGAAATCCACTCGCCATCTTTGGTTATCTCTACCAGTGAGTTATCTGAGACCTGGCTTTGCAACAGCCACAGATTGCCTTCCTTGTCAAACAAACAGCTTTCAACAAGAACATACTTGTTACTCGACGTGGCAGTGTTGAGAATGCTATTGTCTTTGTTGAAGTAATTTACCAGACTGCCGTCGTAGAACTCGAAGAGGCCCGTCCTTCCTGCGGCAAAGATACGTTTGCTGTCGGCGGGGTCTGCATCAACCTCGAAGGTGTTCACAAACGTCCATCCAGAACCTTCTGTTCCAGCCACCCCCGTCATGTCGTCCTGCAAGAACACCCATTCGTTGTTTGAAAGAATCTGCACTGTTCCCGGTTTGTCTACCGAGCCTCCTCCTCCAGCCGTGTAGAGCATGTTGTTCTTAAATCGCATGAAGCCGAAGTTGTTGTTCTTCGGACCGTCGGGCTTGAGTGTAGACACAAGCTCACGGTACTGGTTCCAGTCGCTCTGGTCTGTGCTGAAGACACTGGCATCGACCGTGCCCGATGTCCAACTGTGTTTGTCTATCAGGTTGGATGTCAGTCTTCCAGTCAAAACTGCTCCGCTGGCTGTACGTATGTAAAGGTTGTCGTCAATGATGGCAGCTGCGGTAATATTCTCGTCAACGATGTACGACTCTGATATTTCTGCCCGCTCCATGTTAAGCTTCACTATGCCAAAGCCCGTACAGAGATAAGCATACTGCTTATACATATATATAGAGTTGACAGTCTTGTCCTGGGTCATGGACTTGCTGTAGAGCGAGCTTATGTTCACCACATTACCTTTCTGGTCAATAAGGTCTATGTTGGAGTTTTCATATACAATGACAAGACGGCCCACTGTGCTGTTCCAGCTTATCATACTGACGTGTGTATCACTCAAGGCATTCACCTTGTCGTAGGTAGTGATGCTCTGATCGTTGAGATTGTAGGCATAGAGGCTGTTGCTGGCACGCACAAAGAGCATGTTGCCGCCTTTCACTATCTGCTGAGGCTCATAATAGGACATGAAAGCCCTCCATGAACCCATCTGCGCCTTGAGGGGCGAGAAAGACAGAAGACAGATGAAGAACGGTAAGACCGCCACCATCATCCATTTGATTCTGTAGTCAGTATTAAGTATTGTTTTCATTATATTACCTCACATATACATTCTAGCACGATGCGCGCAGATAGTCGCAGAGCTTCTGAGTGGCTCGTGCGCGATGGCTTATCTGGTTTTTCACGTCCTCACCAAGCTCTGCAAATGTCTTGTCGTAGCCGTCAGGACGGAAGATGGGGTCGTAACCGAAGCCCCCCACCCCACTCTTCTCGCGGGTTATCTCGCCCTCAACAATGCCATCGAAGAGATGCTCTACCTTGATGCTTGTGCACCCGCAGGGACAGACATCCTTTTTTTGTATTAACGCAATGACGGTGCGAAATCTTGCATGGCGGTTGTTATTATTTCCTAATTCGTACAAAAGGCGCTTCATGTTGGCCTCGCTGTCATGCGATTTCCCGACGGGGAAACCGTCGGGCACACTGCCAGCGGGGAAACCGTCGGGCACACTGGAAACGGGGGAACCGTCGGGCACACTGGAAACGGGGGAACCGTCGGGCACACTGGAAACGGGGAAACCGTCGGGCACACTGCCAGCGGAGTAACCACTGGGCACGGCGACGGCGGCGTAACGAGCACTGTAGACACCAGGGGCCCCGCCAAGGGCATCAACCTCAAGGCCGGTATCATCGGCAAAGACATCGCAGTGATAGTGCTGCCATACGTATTCTGCCTTCAGGCGAGCGTTCTCTTCCAGCGTGGTGCCTGTCTCGGGGATGTCAACATCACATCCGATGTCACTCAGTGAAAGCACTTCAATGGAACTGCCAAGTATATGGCGTATCTCCTGCAGCTTATGCTGGTTGTTCGTTGCAAATACTATTTTCATCATTCTTCTCGCTTCGCCGCGATTAAGAAGTATCCATTTAGAATTACTTCTTAACTCTTAATTCTTAACTCTTAATTCTTAATTCTTAACTCTTAACCTTCACCTTTATCTGGTCGAAGCCTTCACCATAGACACCAATGACATTGCTCTGCGAGACGAAAGCTTGCGGGTCAATCATTTTTATGATGCGGAAAATGGTGGTACTCTCATTTTTCTTTGCCAGTATGCAAAGCACCTTACGGTCTTGTCCGGTGTACCATCCGTGTCCGTCGAGAATAGTCACTCCGTGATCCATCTTTGTGCCTACTGCATTGGCTATCTCCTGCCATTTGTTAGAAAAGATAAAGAACTGCACAGACTGCCGACGCTTGTTCATGACAAAGTCTAGCATGAAATTCTCTATCACCATTGTGCAGAATCCGAACACCACCATGTGCAGGCGTTCTATTGTTGTGCCAAACTGTGGAACGAAGAGACAGGAACCAATAATCACCAGGTCTACGAAAAGGAGAACAGTGCCCAGCGAAACGTTGTGGAACTTGTTTACCGAAGCAGCAATAATATCTGTTCCTCCTGTCGAGCCATTGTTGAGGAAGACCAAGGCGAGTGCCGTACCAGTAAGTATGCACCCTATGACTAGCGACATGAACTCCTGACCCTCTCCAAGAATCTTTATGAAGTTGCCGCTTTCGTCCTTAGGTATCACCTCCTGAGCTATGCCTAGAAGCAATGTGAGCATGACGATGGCAAAGATGGTCTTGGTGAGAAACTTCAGGCCCAGGATTTTCAACCCCACCACAAGTAGCAGGCCGTTAATAATGAAATATGTATAGCTAATGGGAATGCGTGTTGCATAGAAGACAATGGCGCCTATTCCCGACACACCTCCCGTAACTATCTCGTAAGGCATGAGGAAGAAGGTGAAGCCGAATGTGTACAAAAGGAGGCCGAGGATTATGCCCAGATAATCCCCCACCTCCTTTACTACGAGTCTATGGTCGAGTGTCATTACCTCATTTTAAAACAATGTTCACCATCTTCTTTGGTACCACAACAACTCTCACCACCTGTTTGCCTTCAGTGTAGCGTGATGTGCGCTCATCGTGCATGGCAGCTTCTTCTATGGCCTTCTTGTCTTCAGTAACAGGAAGCTGTATCTCAAACCTCACCTTTCCATTGAAGGCTACCGCCATCTTCATCTGGCTCTCTACCAGAAAGTCCTCATTCCACTTGGGCCACTGTGCATCGCATACCGAGCCTTCGCCGCCCAGCTGCTGCCACAGCTCCTCGGCAACATGAGGAGCAAATGGTGCAATAAGTATTACCAGTGTCTTTATTACCTCACGGTTGCGGCACTTAAACTGAGTAAGTTCGTTGGTGCAAATCATGAAGGCAGAAATGGCTGTGTTGTAAGAGAAAGCCTCTATGTCCTGTGTCACCTTCTTGATGAGCTTATGCAGAGACTTCAGCTCCTCTGCCGTCGGTTCGGCATCGCCTTCCTGATTGTTTTCAACACATGCGGTGCATAGATTCCAGAAGCGGCGCAAGAAGCGGTGGCTGCCCTCGATGTTCTGCGGGTCCCACGGCTTCGACTGCTCCACGGGTCCTAGGAACATCTCAAATATTCGAAGTGTGTCAGCACCATACTTCTCAACAATCATGTCGGGGTTCACAACATTGTACATAGACTTCGACATCTTCTCTACAGCCCAGCCACAGATATATTTGCCGTCTTCCATGATAAACCCGGCATCTTTGTATTCTGGACGCCAATTCTTAAAGGCCTCGATGTCGAGCACGTCGTTCTCCACAAGATTAACATCAACATGAATAGGCGTCACATTATACTGGTCTTTCAAACCTAGACTGACAAAGGTGGGGCCACAAGCACTCTCTTCATTGATGCGATACACGAAGTTGGAGCGGCCCTGTATCATTCCCTGGTTGATGAGTTTCTTGAAAGGCTCGTCCTCACAGCTGTAGCCGCAGTCATAGAGGAACTTGTTCCAGAAGCGGCTGTAGATGAGGTGGCCGGTGGCGTGCTCCGAACCACCCACGTAGAGGTCTACGTTGCGCCAGTACTCGTCGGCATTGATACTCACCAACGCCTTGTCGTTCTTCGGGTCCATGTAGCGCAGATAGTAGGCTGAGGAACCGGCAAAGCCCGGCATGGTATTCAGCTCCAAGGGGAAGACGGTCTTGTTGTCAATCTCGTCGACCGACACCACTTTGTCGAACTTCGTATCCCAGGCCCACATCTTGGCTCGACCCAGAGGCGGCTCGCCCGTCTCGGTGGGTTTGTATTCGTCAATCTCGGGCAGCTCCAGCGGTAAGCATTCCTTTGGTACAATGTAGGGCATATCATCCTTATAGTAGATGGGGAACGGCTCGCCCCAGTAGCGCTGGCGTGAGAAGATGGCATCGCGCAGGCGATAGTTCACCTTCATACGCCCAAGTCCTTTCTCTTCGACAAATTTCTTCGTAGCGGCAATGGCCTCCTTGACAGTGAGCCCGTTGAGTGAGAATCCGTCGATGGCCGTCTTTCCCGCTGCTGGTGAGTTCATCACAACACCTTCCTTGGCATCAAAGCTCTCCTCACTGACGTCGGCACCCTTGATGAGCGGAATGATGGGCAGTCCGAAATGCTTGGCAAAGGCATAGTCACGGCTGTCGTGAGCCGGCACGGCCATGATGGCACCCGTTCCATAGCCTGCCAGCACATATTCTGCAATCCAGATGGGAATCTTATCGCCCGTGAAGGGGTTGATGGCATACGAGCCAGAGAAGACACCCGTCACCGAGTGGTCCATTTGGCGCTCACGCTCCGTGCGCTTCTTCACGTATGCCAGGTATTCGTCGACGGCGACCTGCTGGTCGGGGGTAGTGAGCTGCTTAACCAGTTCGCTCTCAGGAGCCAGCACCATGAACGTCACACCAAAGATGGTGTCGGCACGGGTAGTAAAAATGGTGAAGTGCTGGTCGCTGTCAGCCACCTTGAACTCCATCTCCGCTCCTTCCGAGCGGCCTATCCAGTTGCGCTGCGTTTCTTTCAGCGAGTCACTCCAGTCAATCTCTTCCAAACCGTCAAGCAGACGCTGGGCAAAGGCACTGACACGGAGACACCACTGCCGCATCTTCTTCTGCTCAACGGGAAATCCTCCACGCTCCGACACTCCATTTATCACCTCGTCGTTGGCAAGTACCGTTCCTAGTGCAGGACACCAGTTTACCATTGTCTCAGCAAGGTAGGCTATGCGGTAGTTCATCAAGACCTCCTGCTTCTTCTTCTCAGAGAAGGCAGCCCAGTCGCTGGCAGTGAAATGCAGCTCCTCCGTGCCCAGAGCATGACAGTTTTCAGTACCCATCAGCTCGAAATGCTCAATGAGCTTGATGGTAGGCTGTGCCTTGTTCGATGAAGTGCTGAAATAGCTGCGGAACATGCGCTGGAAAGCCCATTGCGTCCACTTATAGTAGCCTGGGTCGCAGGTACGCACCTCACGGCTCCAGTCGAAAGAGAAGCCTATCTTGTCGAGCTGCTCACGGTAGCGGTTGATATTCTGCTCGGTAGTGATGGCAGGGTGTTGGCCCGTCTGAATAGCATATTGCTCTGCCGGCAGGCCGTATGCATCATATCCCATGGGATTGAGCACATTATATCCGCACTGGCGCTTGTAGCGGGCATAAATGTCGGTGGCTATATAGCCCAGCGGATGGCCCACATGCAGGCCGGCTCCTTAGGGATTAGGGAACATGT
>CAMYZK010000031.1 GCA_947303825.1 uncultured Prevotella sp.
GACGACTGCCACCGATGGATGCTCTTCGACGGAGGCTATCAGATAGCAGAGAACATAGAGGGTGCTCCCTCCACGTGGAACCTCACCGGCTTCGGCGGCAACACCTGCCAGTACCTGGGCGTCACCATGCTCAACAACGTACATCTGCACCGCCTGGAGATGTATATCGACCCCGCCATCTATATGGGTAGCCGCAACCCAGAGTCCGACCCGTTTACCCTGGACACGCCAGTACTCACCAAGCCCAAGGCACTGACCCTGAACGAGGACTTCACCACCACCATCGACGAGGATACCGGCGAGGCCATCTATGCCAACAAAGACGTGCAGGCACTGGCCGAGTTCTATATGAACAACCTGGTGCGTAAGGACATCCTCACACAGACCTCGCTCGATGCCGACGGCGAGTATGCCAGCTCCAGATGGAACAAGAAGTGCTACCTGATGGGACTGCAGAGTGCCGACGAGTCGAACAACCCCAACGTGGCACAGACCATAGGCTGGAACAGCACCTTCGGCGGCGTCGGACACTTCGACCCCCTAAGCCTCACCCCCGACAACAGCTCCAACAAAAACGTAAACCAAACACCCTAAGGTCTTGGACGAGCCAAGCGGCATAGCCGAGTGCTTCGACAAGCGAAGAGGCAGAACCGAGCGAACTAAAGAGAGGAAAGAGTAAACAATGCTCTTTCCTCTTTTCTACTGTAACATGCTAAGCCTGGAACATGCTAAGTATGGAAAAATGCAACATTTTTTCGTATTTTTCTCTTTTATTGAATATTTTTTTATACTTTTGCAGCAATCTTTTCGATAAAACGAAAACAGACATGAATAATAACAATACAGACCCCACCCCTGCCCCTCCCCTTAAAGAAGGGAGGGGAATGGCTTTCGCCGGAGAAGTCAAGCCGCATGGCACTCCCCTCCCATGTAGGGGAGGGGCAGGGGTGGGGTCAGTAACCTTTGTTATATAGAAAAATATTTTCAATTACCTTAAAACAAACTATGAAGAAAATCATTATCTTTACACTTTTGGCAACTATTGCATTAGCTGCTAATGCACAGTCAGACCTCCCATTGTTCGGCATCAAAGGCAAGGTGCTCAGTGCTGCTTATTACCTTAACAATGAGAAGAAGTACACCAACACCTTCGACGAGAGCGGCAGGCTGCAGGACTTTAACATAGAGATGAACTTCTATGGCTTCCCGGCAACGATAGAGAAGCGGTCGGCCACCGGCTTCGAGGGTACATGCTCCTTCCAGGGCCAGTGGTTTGGCTACAAGATAACCAAGGCCAACGGCTATATCTCGAAGTTTACATGCAACGACGGCAAGGGCACCATGACAATGACCTATACTTACGCCAACGGCACGCTGGTGCGGGTAGACGAGAGCTATGTGTACTACACCGAAGACCAGATAGAGTACGGGGCCAACATTACCGGCGTTGACGACTACTACAAGGAGGTGGGCAAGGCAACCGACGACTACTACAAGGAGCTGGAGAAGACCTATAGCAACCCGCTGAACTACCTCAACCCTTATGGCACGGCAAAGAAGGTTCAAAGGTCGGCTAACAGGGCTGCCAACCGTATTAACAACGCTGCCGGCAGGGTGGGTGTCAACACCTACGCCAAGACCAAGAAGACCCGCCATGAAGACAAGCACGTGACGCTATACCGCGACTACAGGTTCGACGATTTCGGCAACTGGGTGTCGCGCACCGCCTCGCGCGACGGAGGCCACTATGCTCCCGAGCTACAGGTGCTGACCTACGACCAGGAATACTGGAGCGAGTTCTACTGGAAGAAGATACAGCCCACGGGCAACCTGAACCACATAGAGGCCTTTGCGAAGAACAGCAACTGCAGCGACAAGTATAAGAGGCTGGCCTCAGAATACTGGAACTCACACATCCTGGACGAGATAGCAACAAAATACGACAACAACATCGACTCGCTGTGCGCTGCTGCCACTAAAGCCATCATCAACCCGCAGAACAAGGAGAAGGCCATGGCGTATGTGCGCGAGCAGGTGTGGAAGGACGAGGTGCTGCCTATTTCCGACTACAATAGGGTGAAGGCCAAGAAAGACATCAAACGCATGTCTGTGCAGATATTCGACAGCCGCTACAGAACACGCATCGACTCGCTGAGCAGCGCACTGCGGGCCGACTCGCTGAAGCGTCTCAGCCAGAAGATGCAGACCGAGTTTGAGGGCAACAAGCTGAAAGATGCCCTTGCCACTGCAGCTACCATCAGCACCATCGACCCAGGCAACACCGCCGCCAGCGACATCAGCTACAAGGCACAGCTTAAGATGCTGCAGGCTAAAGAGGCCGATGGCACCGTGACCGAAAAAGACTACACCAGCTTCATAGACAGCTGGCCCGCCTCAGAGCTTAAGCCGCAGATGGAAGACAGCCGCATACTGCTGGCCAGCAGCAAGTTTACCGAGGGGACCAGCAGCAGCGAGTTATCACGCGTGCTGGCCATGCCTGCTAGCGAAAAGGCCCACAAGAAGGCAGAGAAACGCAAGCGCAAGGCTGAGTTTAAGAAGGAGCGCGGCAACTTCATGCATCTGGGATTCGGAGCTGACTTCGCCGCAGGAGCAACAAACACCGTGCTGGGAGGTGGCATCAGCCTGAGACTGGGATATACGGCCAACATCATCAACTTTATGACGGGTGTGAGGTATGGCTACCTTACCAGCACCTCACAGATGTTCAAGCAACCCAAGGAGGCCGGCAAGGGCTACTTTGACCGCCACATGATAAGCATTCCGGCCATGCTGCACTTCAACATAAAGCACGGCTTCTACGGATGTACATACATTGGAGCAGGAGCAGAAATCAACGTCGCCAACATGGGAGCCAACCTGCGCGACGTGGAGAACTACAAAGAGAAGAATTTTGGCAACAGCAAGACCACCATCACACCACGCATCTCTTTTGGTGGACGACTGCTTGGTATAGAGATGGAACTGTTTGCCACATACGACATGGACAATCCTTTCGACGTGGACTTCATCAAATACTACCAGATAAACGGTAAGAATGTAAGGGACTACTGCAACCCCAACGTCTATGAGAAGCAGATTCTCAACGACGGCTTCTTCGACAAGGTGCGCGGAGGCCTGGCCATGAGAATATGGCTGTAGGCAAATAACCAATAAACAATAACCATATAACATAAAGGGAAACTAATGAGAACAAAGATTTTGGCAGTCATCTGCATGCTGCTGGCCTTTACTTTCGATGCCAGCGCAGGCAAGAAAGAGGGATTCAAGAAAGGCATACATGACTATGCCTATGCCGACGGCCGCATCTACAGCGGCGAGTGGCTAGACTATCAGCCAAACGGTCCGGGCAAGATGACCTATACCGACGGGAGCATCTTCACCGGCACCTTCGTAATGGGCAATGCCAACGGCGAGGGTGTGCTCAACCTACCCAACGGCGATGTGTGCGAGGCGACATGGGCCAACGGTAAGATAGTGGGCAAAGGCAAGATAACCTACGCCGACGGCAGTGTGTTCACTGGAGTCGTTACCGACGCCAAGGCTAACGGCCCCGGCGAGCTCAAGGCACGCGACTACGTCATAGTGGGAACCTTTGCCGACGGCAAACCAACGGGCAAGTACAAGAAGCACCTCAACAACGGTCAGGAGATAGACTGTGAAGACCTGGACGGACACCACTACGAGACATCTAAGAAGACCATCGCCGACGGAGTATGGCTGGAGCAGACCACCAAGGACGGTCAGGTGCAGGGTAAGGTGAAGTACACCACCAAGGCCGGCACCTCTATCACCGGCACCTACGAGAACGACATCCTCACTGGCGATGGCACGCTGGTCGACGAGGACGGCAACCGCTACCAGGGACACTTCATCAACTCGAAGCTGGAAGGAAAGGGGACACTGAAATATGCTAATGGCGACGTGTATACCGGCGACTTTGTAGGCGGCAAGCGCGAAGGTGAAGGAACGACAAAATATTCTAATGGAGACATCTATGTAGGCCAGTGGAAAGACGACGAGCAAAACGGTCAGGGTACACTGAAATTTGATAATGGCGAAAAGTATATTGGCGAGTTTGCTCATAACCACTACAACGGCCAGGGTACATATACATTTAGTAACGGGGCAAAACATGAGGGTAGTTTCCTAGACGATAAATTCAACGGACAGGGCACTCGAACACAGCCTCATGGAGGCACAGCCACCGGCGAGTGGAAAGACGACAAACTGTATAACGGAAAGTATGACAAATATCGCTTTTCTGAATACGAATGCACTGTTAGTGTTGTCAATGGAATGTGGGAAGGACAAGGTTCTTATGAGTATTTTGCAGGAGAATATAACGGGCAAAAGTTTTCCGGCCAATTTAAGAATGACAAGAAAAACGGCCAGGGCACATATACCTGGGCTAATGGCGGCAAGTACGTCGGGCAGTGGAAGGACGACAAAAAAAATGGTCAAGGCACAGAAACATTCAGCAATGGTGACAAATATGTCGGCAGTTACAAGGATGGCAAATATAACGGTCAAGGCACATATACATTTGCCGACGGTCGCAAATATGTCGGCCAGTGGGTAGTAGGCGAGAAGTGTGGACAGGGCACATTCACCTGGCCTGACGGCGACAAGTATGTAGGCCATTGGTCGGATGACACTATGAATGGTCAGGGCACCTATACTTACGGACCCAACAAATCCTGGATACGTGCCACCGGTGTGTTCCGCAACGGACATCATGTCAGCGGCACTCTGGTGAAGAAGAACGGCACCTTCACCGGCCGCTGGGACGAGAATGGCAAGTATCTTGGGAAATAGAAACATATACTAGCGTTGCTAGCACCGTTCATGCCAGTGTAGTAAAAATGAAATACAGCGTCGGGGGTACTTCCCGGCGCTGTATTTCTTTGCTACAACTATGCTGCCGCTATCTCTCTGTCACCCACCCATCGAAGCTGATGGGGTCGCGGTTCTGCATCCGCACGCGGATATTAGCCTCACCGGTATCGTACACCTCTATGGAGAAACAGTAGTAATCCTCCTGCGTCTTGGCTTCTATCTCCAGCAGAGAGCGATTGGCCTTGACACGGCTCGCCGCATAGTGCAGCATGGGCACCTCGAAGTTCAGCCCTATCGACGGCGAAGCCATAGGAGCGAGGTGGGCCTGTCCCAGATAAGGCAGATAACTGCGCAGCGTGTCTCCCCGCAGCTCCAGGAAGAAGTCGGGCGACACCGCCCGCGCCCCATAGCGCAGGGTGTTCATCGACCTGATGTCGATATGCAGGTGGCGGGAGGCTATGCCCTGCTCTACCGTCTGCCGCATCTGTGCCTGCCGCTCTGCCCGCTCCTGTGGAGTGGCACAGCTGGCAAGCAGAAACGCCATCACTATCAGATGAAAGATGATAGATGATAGATGATAGATATGATTACCTCGTAGGCAGATGAAAGATGATAGATGGGAAGACATGATTACAGCATAGATGAAAACGGCCACAGAGTTCTTGCGTGCCGCAGGCGATACTTCTTACCTCTTAACTCTCAACTCTTAATTCTTAACTCTTAATTCTTAACTCTCAACTCTTAACTCTCAACTCTTAACTCTTACCAGCCTCCCTGCCTCACCGATGATGAGCACCAGCGAGGTGGCGAGGATGATGGTTATCCAGTCTTTGGGATGGAGGTGAGTGACGTTGAACATCTTGCCGCCCACCTCTACGATGAAGATCTGTCCTATGAGTATGACTGCGGCAATGAAGAGGAATCCCTTGCACTCTCCCAGTCGGCGGAAGGTGCTGTGACCGGTCATGAAGGCCTTGGCGTTGAACATGTTCCAGAACTGCAGCATGACGAAGATGGTGAAGAACATGCTCAGCTCGTATGGCGACAGTCCGTCGTAGGCTCCCAGCTTCGGTGTGAGCAGTCCTGCTGCCGATGTGAAGTCGGCATGCTGCATGATGAGCAGAATGGCGAGCAGCAAGACGGTGAAGAACCCTCCCAGTCCGAAGATGCGTATGGCCATGCCCCGGTTGATGATGTTGTCGGTCACCTTGCGTGGCTTCTCCTTCATCACGCTGCGTGTTGGCGGCAGCGAAGCGAGGGCAATGGCGGCAAAGGTGTCCATGATGAGGTTCACCCAGAGCATCTGTGTGACGGTGAGCGGCGACTCAGTACCTATGAAGGCACCGATGAGCACAATGAGACATGCTGCCACGTTGATGATCATCTGGAACATGATGAATCGCTGTATGTTCTTGTAGAGCGAGCGTCCCCACATCACGGCACGCGCAATGGTAGAGAACGAGTTGTCTTGTATGGTCATGTCGCTGGCTTCCTTTGCCACGGCAGTACCGTCGCCCATAGACAGGCCTACGTCGGCAGCGTTGAGGGCGGGGGCGTCGTTGGTACCGTCGCCAGTGACGGCCACCACCATGTCCTGGCTCTTGAGCAGGCGCACCAGGCGCTCCTTGTCGTTGGGACGTGCACGCGACATTATCTTCATGTCGCGCACGCGTGTGGCGAGCTCCTCGTCTTTCATGGCAGCAAACTCGGTGCCGGTGAGTATGTTCTGGTCGGTGTCCTGGTCGGTCCACAGTCCTATCTGGCGTCCTATCTCCTTTGCCGTTCCCGGTGTGTCGCCGGTGACAATCTTCACCTGTATGCCGGCATCGATACAGCTCTTGATGGCATCGGGCACCTCGCGGCGCACGGGGTCGCTGATGGCGAAGACACCCACGAAGTGCAGCTTCTGGCAGTTGAGGCGTCCGTCGTTGAAGGGGCTGTCGCCAGGGGCCACCTCCAGGTATGCCATGCCCAGTGTGCGCATGGCCTTTCCCTGATATTCGAGCAGCTTCTGCTCGTAGGCCTGCCGCTTCTCGGTGGTGATGTCGCACATGGAGAGCAATATCTCGGGAGCACCCTTTACATAGAGCACCTGCTTCTGCTGTGCCACGCTCTTTACGATGGTGGCCATATACTTGTTCTCGGTGGTGAAGGGCAGGCGGTCTACTATGGCCACCGTCTCGCGCACCTTCAGGTAGTCGGCCTGCTGCTGTCGCAGCCAGAGCAGCAGCGCACCCTCGGTGGGGTTGCCTATGGCTTTCACGGCGTTGGGGTCGCTGGTGTCGAGATTGGCCGTGGTGTTGATGGCAATCATCTCGGCAATGATGTCGGCAGCGGTATCTTCCTCCAGCCGTGCCTCGGCCACCTGCATCTGGTTCTGCGTCAGCGTGCCTGTCTTGTCGGTACAGATAACGCTGGTGGCACCCATGGTCTCACAGGCATGCATGGTGCGCGGCAGGGTGTTCTCGTTCATCAGCTTACGCATGCTGAAGGCCAGGCTCAGGGTGACGCTCATAGGCAGTCCCTCAGGCACTGCCACAACGATGAGCGTGACGGCTATCATCACGGTGTTGAGCATGTACTCCATGAAATGGAGCCACTCGAAGGTGTTGCCGCCTATGAAGAAGTAGGCAATAACACGTCCCACGATGATGAGTCCTGCAAAGACATAGCTGGCCTTCGTAATCCAGTCGGCAAGGGTGTCGAGCTTCTCGCTGAGCGGTGTTGGCTCGCCCTCGTCCACCTGTGCTGCCTCGAACACCTTTCCGCTCTCGGTCTTGTCGCCTACGAGGAGCACGCGAGCTGTGCAGTAGCCCTCAATGACGGTGGTGCCCTTGAGAATGTGGTTGGACGGATAGGTAGCCTCCTTGTCGAAGTCTGCCTCGTTGGTGGTCTTCGCTGCCTGCGGCTCACCGGTGAGCGATGACTCGTTGACCAACAGGTTGAGCGACTCCAGCAGCTCGCAGTCGGCAGGCACCTCCTCGCCGGTCTCTACGATGACGATGTCGCCTACGACGATGTCCTTGCGCGGCACCTGGCACACGCTGTTGTTGCGTATCACCTTCACCGGAGTGTCGTCGTTCACCTCATTGAGGCTCTGGAAGGTCTTCTCGTTGTTTCGCTCCAGCACGAAGGCGACACCTGTAGCCAACAGCAGGGCCACGATGATGCCTATAGGCTCGAAGAAGGTGCTGAAGCCTGCCCCTCCCCATACGTACTCGTAGATACTGATGCCCATCGACAGCACGAAGGCGGTGATGAGGATCTTGAAGAGCGGATCGCCAAAGCCCCCGAAGAATCCCACGACGATGATGAGCAGGGTGGAGACGAGCACTATGGCTGGCATTACCCAGACGTGTGCCCCCACGCTACCAGCCAGCACAGCGGCGGCGATGCCTGTGGCCACGACGAGCGTAATCATTGATATAGCAATCCAGTGGGTGCATGCTTCGCGCAGCATGTCCCACATCGTCTCCTTCTCAGGAGGGGTGAGGATGTTTACTCCGTGCTTGGCACGGCTTTCCAGAACTTGGGCATCGGTAAGGCCCGTGTAGTGTTGTTTTTGTTGCATTGTTTGTTTTTAATACATTAATTATATTTGGTTCCCTTATTTAGTTTAAAGTGTAGAGTGTAGAGTTTGCTACCGCTTGCAGGGTATTGTCTTTCGCTCGGCTCTGCCACTTTTACCGCTCGGCTCTGCCTGTGTTCTTTACGCCCTTTCAGGGCTTAACTCTTAACTCAAATTAGTTGCTCACCAGCTGAACTACGATGAGGCGGCCTCCGTCTTTGGTAGAGAGGAGTATCTGTCGACCGTCGGTGAGTGGTATGAACTCGCCGATGGCCACCTGCCGGTTGTCGGTCTTGTCCCAGAGGTCGGGCAGTCGCCGGTTGATGAGTATCCACTGTCCGTTGTGGAAGTGGAAGTCGCCCACGGGTTTCTTGTCGTCATCGCTGGTCTTCTCGTTGGCAGCGACATATCGGTTCACATGCCACATATAGAGTGTCTGCTTGTCGTATACCATGAGCCGGTAGTTCTCGGGTATGAATTTACCCTTTGAGGGCGAATAGTAGAGGTTGAGCACGGGCAGCTGTCCGTGGTACTCCTGTCCGCAGAAGGGGCAGCGTGGCTTGCGTGTATTGTCGAAGACAAACCAGTGTGCGCCGCACTGCTTATTCTGGCATGGCTGCACCAGGTCGGTGGTGCGCACCATGGCATCTTCCCACTCAGCGGCACTAGGCCGCTTCATGGGGTCGTGCAGCCCTTCTATGAAGGCACGGTCGAAGAGAGCCTTGAGGTAAGGCCCGCAGATGGTATAGGGCAGCTTGGCAGGGTCGCCCTGTGGCAGCTCGCTCTTTGCCAGCTGATCGGCCTTCACCCGGTTGGAATGGTCGGTGGGATGCTCTATGAACAGTGCCTTCGAGCCCATCGACAGCTCCTCGTCGCGTCCGCTGTCGTTGACATCGTTCACCTTGCCTCCCCGCAGCGGATGCCGGTTGAGCAGGTACATATATATGAGTACAGCCAGTGCGTGGCGGTCAGTATAGATGCTGGGCAGCTTGCGGTTCTTGTCGGTGAGTGGCAGCTGCTTGGTCTCCATCACCTCGGGGGCTATGAAGTCGGGCATGCCAAGCACCTCCGGCGGGAACTTGCCCGGAACGACAAGGCTGTCGTCGTCGATGATGCATGCCGAGCCAGTGATGGGGTCTACCAGAATATTCTTGTACGACAGGTCGCTGTGCGCCAGTCCGGCAGCATGCAGGCGTCGCACAGCCCGAGCTATCTTGATGCACATGTGCAGGTGGGTGAGGAAGGTGCCTTTCTGGTCGGCAGGCAGGAAGCGGTTCCTGAGCTTTGCCGATGCAAACCACTTGCCCTCTTTCTCCTTGCCCTGGAAGGGTCCGGAGGCGAAGAAATACTTCTTGTCGTAAAAGGGCATGACAATGCCCATCTTTCCGTTCCACTGCACCATCTTCGTGGGCCATGCAAACATCTTCTTCCAGTATTCGCCCTCGGCGTTGTTGGTGAAGATGCGCTCACGGTAGATGCCCACTATATTATTGATGCGCTCGCGGTCGTTGGCATTGACCGGAGTGCGATAGAATGCCACCACATAGGTCTTGTCGGGACTGAAATAGACGTCCTTCACTCCTCCCTGCGCCTTTATCTCGTCGATAAACTCTACAGTGCTGCCGTCAGAGGCTTTCAGTGTTACTTTCTGTGCCATAGGCTAGTATAGTATTGCTAATGTACGGTCGTCATGGTTGCCACGGTCCCAGAAGTCGAGCCAGCACAGCAGCTGCTGTGCCGAGGCCTCGTTGTCGTCGGTCAGCTCTACCCCACCCTCTTCCAGGTCTCGCCACAGGGCATCCCACTTGTCGGTGTTCTGCAGGTTGGCATCGGTCTCAAACTTCGGGTCGCTCACGCCGTCGGTCATCATCATCAGGGCCGAGAAGTCGCTATAGACCTTGAACCTCAACCGTTTGAAGAAGGCCACCTGGTCGGTGAAGATTTCGGGCATGGTGAGGAATCGTGTCTGTCCGGCATACTCTCCCTCGTCGGGCATGCCCAGCATGTCGGCAGTGTGTGCCTCGGCATCGTATACGCAGATGGCACCGTCGCCCACCCAGAAGGAGGCGATGACCCATCCGAAGTCGAAACGGCGGCAGATGGCAAGCAGCAACGTGGTGGCATAGTCCTTCAGACGTGCCCCCTCCTTCTGTTCGGCTTCCTGCTTGATGGCGTTGTGGGCCTTCAGCGCAGCGTTGCCCACTATGCTGTAGATGAAGTTGCTCACCGTCTTTCTGGCCTCTGCCGACTCCTTGTTGGCATGATACTCGTAGATGGCGTTCTCAAAGTCGCGGCTGCCGCCCAGTGCAGCCTTGCAGTGGTCTACCGCTACCTCGCAGGCAATGCGTGAGCCTTCGCGCGAGAAGCGTGCCGAGCCGGCACCGTCGGCCACGGCCATTATATACCACTCTGTCTGCTCACAGTAGTGCAGCCTGAAGTGGTCGTCGCGGGGCTTGCCCTCATGGGCATGCGAGCGTCCGCGCTGGCTGGCAGCCACCATGTCCTTGCGAGGCATGCCGTCGGGGGTAGCCTCAACCTTGACATAGAGCATGTCGCTGTCGGGCTTGTAATAGTCTATGTCTGTTGGTGTGGGTATGTCTTTCCACAGCGACCTAGGGTCAGGGTTGACAATGAAGTTAAGACGGCGTTCCAGCCAGGGTTCTCCTTCGAGCAGGTTGGCGGGCTTGTAGCGCAGCACCAGCGGGAAGTCGCCGCCCTTGATGTCTTCGGGCTGCGGTCGGCCCTCTATAGTGAAGCCCTTCCCCTCGGTTTTGAAGTAGCTGAGTCCCGTGGGCTCCAGCCCCTCTATGTCGTAGTCGGCCACGCCCTCCACACAGAAAGGCACCTCTACACGATAGTCTTCTCCCACCCTGGAGTTGGGCAGGGTGATAGGCGTTGCTTCGACGGCATTTTTTACTATTATACGTTCATCCATTCTCTCTTGAACTATATTGTTCCACATATTGCGTATCATGCGTCTCTTGAAGTCGCTGAACTCTGCCTCTGAAGGCTCTATGCCCGCCTGTGCCAGCAACTCGCGCACAGCATTCTCCAACTGCATCATCCTCGTCCACGGTTTATGTTCATTCCTCCTTCGCCTCCTTCGCCCAGCGAGCCTTTCATGCCGCACCACGGGCAGCTGGTGGTGCCTCTGCCATAGCACATGATGTTTCCGCACTGGCACACTACCACTCCCACCTGGTTGCCACAGCAGGGACAGGTAGGCACTCCGCGCAGCGACATGGAGTTGATGTTCAAGTTAGACTTTCCCTGGCTCAGGCTGTTATAGGTCTCCTCGTCTACCGGATAGGCTCCCACCAGCTTGTAGTCAGTGCCCTTTATTCCCAGCTCCTCCATGCCAGCTATATTGCCTATGTTCCTGGCATACTTCACTAGGTAGGTTCTCTTGGTGTTGGAGCATTTTCCCAAGAGCACCACAAAGTTCTCGTCGGCCACTGTATACTGTTCCTCGCGCTTCACCTTCTCCAGCTTGATGCCGTCGGTGGGTGCAAGCTTCATCTCATCCTTTCCCATGTCGGCAACCGAGACGCTGCTGGTCTGTATGCTTGCCGTCACCCACTTGAAGAAGGCCTTAAACGACATCTCGTCGGTCTGTTTCAGCCTCAGCACATTCTCCGTGAGACGGCCCAGCTGTCGGGTGTCGGCACCGTCGCCAATGGCAATAGCCACCATGTTGGCCTTGCGCTGGTACTGCCGCTGCCATCGGTCGATGGCAGCCTGCGGATTATCGGTAGGGGTACCATCGGTGAAGAGGAAGACGATAGGTTTCCAGTCGCCCTTCACCTCGGCTGTGGTCTTCACCACCGATCGGTCTATGTCGTCCATAAGGAAGTCGAGGGCAGCACCTAGCGAGGTGCCGCCGCCAATGGGGAATTTCGGGGGGTAGAACTTGTATATCTCGGTGAGTGGCGACAGGCTTCGGGCCCGTCCTGCAAAGGCTATCACCGACACGAATACTGTCTCCAGGGCGTAGGGGTCGGTACGTAGCTCCTGTATGATGCTGCGCATGCCCTCCTCTACCTGTTCAATGGGTTCGCCCACCATCGACTCAGACACGTCGATAAGGAAGTATATTGGTAGTCGTCTCATATCGTTCTTATTTTCATTGTCACGGGACTCATGTAGACGGTGCCGGGGCCAGTAATCTTCATCAGGCTGAGTCCCTCACCTCCGAAGACATTTCCCACAGACCAGTTGGCCTGTATCTGCTGTGGCTGGAATCCGTGCAGTGCCACGATATGGTCCTCGTCCACATCAATGCACTCGCCAGGAGCCAGCCGTTTCTCTATGGGCGTACCCAGGGAGTCGAGAAACACCGTTGCCTCGCCCTCTATGCGCTGGAAGGCCGCCAGGCCTCCCAGGAATCCCTGCGCACTGAGTTTGATGTACAGCATCACCTTACTGGTAGAAGCGACATAGCGCCCCCTACGGCACAGCAACGACTCGCCACGTAGCAGCTTGATGTGCTGCAAGGCGCAGAGCGAACCTGCCAGCACCATCTTCAGCTCGGTGTTGGTGGGATTGGTAAAGCGGATGATGAGCACCGCCTCGCCCGACAGTCCCGACTTGATAGCACTGCCCAGCACACTGCCCAGACCTCCGCCGGGCTTGCCGCTGTTCACCTCGGTGTTGCGCTGTATGCGGTCGTCGGTATATACCACGCTCCCCCGTTCGGCATAGAAGGTCTCACCGGGCGACAGTATCACCTCCAGGTTCTTGTATTCGTAGCCCTGAATCTTACATTTCATATAACGTAAGGTACTCTGTTTATATCACCACGTTCACCTCGGCAGGCGGGGCTGGCAGGTCTATGCTGTCGGTAGTGCCCACACTCTTTCCTCCCAGTCCGATGACGTCAGACACCCATACGAAGAACTTCTTGAACGACGTAGCGTCCATGGTGTCTAGGCGGAACACCTGGTCGGTGAGTTTCTGCAGCGGCTCTGTCTTTGCCTGCGGCCCGGCGGCGCATGCCACTATGCTGGCAAAGTTCACCTTCTTCACCCTTGGCAGCACCTCGTTGTACTCCATCAGGTCCGA